>JAYTAY010000090.1:0-1998 GCA_043737255.1 Luteimonas sp. | reverse complement strand
GCACGATGTCGACGCCGAGCTTGCGCGCCTGCGCGCGCACCGCTGGCATGGCCTTCACGCCGCCAACCGCAAACGCCTGTTCGCTGCGCACCGCGTCGGAGGTCTGCATCGCGCCGACCACGGTGCCGCTGTCTTCGCGCAGGACCACGGTCTTCGTACCCGGCTCGCCTTTCGGTGCCGGTGTGCCTGCATCACTGATCACCCCGCCATCGTCGGAGGCGACGACCTTGTCCTTGCCCGGCGCATCGCTGCCGGCGCCCTTGGTGGGCTGCGGCGCGTGGTGATGTCCGGTGTCCTGGCCCGCAGCGCGTTGCGGCAGCGAAGGATCGAGCTCGAATTCCGCCAGCACGCTGCCGGTGACGATGACATCGCCTTCGCCGCCCGCCAGCGACAACACCTTGCCGGAAAATGGCGAGGGCACTTCGACCACGGCCTTCGCCGTCTCCATCGACACCAGCGGCTCATCGAGCTGGATGATGTCGCCGACCTTGACGAACCAGTCGACGATGGTGGCATCAGGCAAGCCTTCGCCAAGATCGGGGAGGTGAAAGGATTTCTTGTCGGCCATGTCAGTTCTCTTCGATCCCGTCGTCATCAATGATCTGGAGCACGCGCGCCGGAATCCAGCCGCTGTTGCCCTGCGTGTCTGTGGCCTGCGTTTTTTCGGCCCACCACCAGTCTGCCATCTCGCGGTGCAGGACGAGCATCTCACCGGGATCGGCATCCAGTTCGCGTGTGTCGTAGTCGTGTTGCGCGGTGGCGTCGCCGTGTGTCCGATCGAACAGGTCGAAGGGAATCCAGCCGCCGAGCCCACCGGTAAGCGTCGTCCATACGAACTGCGGCCAATCGCTGTCGCGTTCGCCCAAGGTCACGGCATCGCCGGGCGCGACCTGGATCGACGGGCGATCCGGCGCGCGATGTTCAGCAATGACGCGGGCACGCTTCATAGCCACACATCGTTGCGCGAGGTGAGCGAACCGCTCGCGTCGCCGGTGTTGACGACATCGCGCGGCTCGATGATCAGCGCATGACATTCTTCCGTGGCGCGGGTGATGTGCTCGATGCCGCGCGGGACCACGAACAGCTCGCCCTCGTGAACCGTCACGTCGCGGTCGCGGAACCCGATCTGCATGGTTCCTTTGAGCACCATGAAGACCTCATCCGTGTCGTCATGCCGGTGCCACACGAACTCGCCCTGCAGCTTGACCAGCTTGAACTGGTAGTCGTTCATCTCGGCGACCACGCGCGGCGACCAGTGCTCCGGGAACTGCGACAGTTTCTGTGCCAGGTTGACGACGCCGGAGGTCATGCGCTCAATCCGGACGCTCAGCCCGCAGCAAGCGCGCGTTTGGCCGCCGCGACGATCTTCTCGACGCTCGGCAGGTATTTCATTTCCAGGCGGAACAGCGGGATGTGCGTGTCGTAGCCGGTGACGCGTTGCACCGGCGCGACCAGGTCGTACATCGACTCTTCCGCAAGGCGCGCGGCAATCTCGGCGCCGAACCCGGCGGTCTTCGGCGCCTCGTGTACGATCACGCAGCGGCCGGTCTTCGACACCGATTCGGCAATCGTGGCGAAGTCCAGCGGGCGCAGCGTGGCGACATCGATCACTTCGGCGCTGATGCCGTCGCCGGCCAGCGCCTCGGCGGCTTCCAGCGTTTCCTTGACCTGCGCGCCCCACGTCACCAGCGTCACGTCGCTACCGTCGCGCAGCACGTAGCAGACGTCCAGCGGCAGTGCTTCGCCATCGTCGGGCACCAGTTCCTTGTACTGGCGATAGATGCGCTTGGGTTCGAAGAAGATCACCGGATCCGGATCGCGGATCGCGGCCAGCAGCAGGCCGTAGGCGCGCGCCGGCGAAGACGGCAGCACCACACGCAAGCCGGGCACGTTGGTGAAGATCGATTCGTTGGCTTCGCTGTGATGTTCCGGCGCGCGGATGCCGCCGCCCCATGGCACGCGCAGCACCATCGGGCAGGTCAGCCGGCCGCGCGTGCG
>JAYTAY010000089.1:0-11049 GCA_043737255.1 Luteimonas sp. | reverse complement strand
GCGCGACAATGTCAATTCGTGGGGGCGTCCGGCTGCAGTTCCGGGCGCGCTGCATCGAATTCCGGCAACGCCAGGCAAGCCTGCTCGATCCGTTCGATCAACGGGAACGCCGCAAGGTCGACGCCGAACCGCCGAGCGTTGTAGACCTGTGGAACCAGGCAGCAATCGGCCAACGTGGGCATGCTGCCATCGCAATACGGCCCGGTCGACGGGCTATCGACCAGCATCGCCTCCAGTGCAGTGAACCCTTCGACGATCCAGTGCCGGGTCCAGCCATCGCGTTCGGTTTGCGGGACGTGCCAGGTATTCTCGAAATAGCGCATCACGCGCAGGTTGTTGAGCGGATGCAGGTCGCAGGCGACCAACTGTGCCAAGGCGCGGACGCGCTGACGGTCGCGGGCCACCACCGGCAACAAAGCGGGTTGCAGCCACATCTCATCGAGATATTCCAGTATCGCCATCGACTGTCGCAACATGCGATGGCCGTGCTGCAGCACCGGCACCATGCCCTGCGGGTTGGCCGCGCGATATTCATCGGTGTGTTGCTCGCCACCGTCGCGGACCAGATGGACGGGCACGATCTCGTAAGGCAGGCCCTTGAGATTCAAGCCGATGCGCACACGGTAGGCGGCGCTTGAACGCCAATACGAATACAAACGCAATCGCTCGCTCACAGGCCGCTCCCCATGCGGTGGCCGCGCTGGTCTGCGGTGCCATACACCTTACTCGCTAAACGCACGGGACAAAAACCATCGGCCATGCCAAATCCGACGCTCGTGCGTCTACGGCAGCGGCTGCCGCTCGATCCGCTGCTCGATGGCCCCAAAAATGGAATCGCCGTCACGGTTCAGCATCTCGATACGCACCACATCCCCGAAGCTCATGAACGGGGTCTTTGCCGCGCCGGTTTCCAGCGTCTCGACGGTGCGTTTTTCGGCAAAACACGATGCGCCTTTCGATGTGTCCTCGTTGGCAATCGTGCCGGAGCCGACGATGGTGCCCGCCGACAACGGCCGCGTCTTCGCCGCATGCGCGATCAACTGGGCGAAGTTGAATTGCATGTCGACGCCGGCCTCCGGCGCGCCAAACCATGCGCCGTTGATGTGCGTCAGCAGCGGCAGGTGCAGCTTGCTGTCGGTCCACGCATCACCCAGTTCATCGGGCGTGACGAACACCGGCGACAGCGCCGAGCGCGGCTTGGATTGCAGGAAGCCGAAACCTTTGGCGAGTTCGCCAGGGATCAGGTTGCGCAGCGAAACGTCGTTGACCAGACCGATCAACTGGATGTGCGCGGCGGCTTGCCCGGGGGTCACAGCCATTGGCACGTCATCGGTGATCACCACGATTTCGGCTTCCAGATCGATGCCCTGCGCCTCGTCGACCACGCGCACCGCATCTCGCGGCCCGTAAAACCCTGAGCTGGTCGCCTGGTACATCAGCGGATCGGTGTAGAAACTTTCCGGCACCTCGACGCCACGCGCACGGCGCACGCGCTCGACATGCGGCAGATAGGCGCTGCCATCGACGAATTCGTAGGCGCGCGGCAGCGGCGCTGCCAGCGCGTTGACATCGAGATCGAACACGCCATCCGCATCACCGACATTCAATGCGTCCGACAATGCGTTCAATCGCGGCGCGATGTTTGACCAATCCTCAAGCGCGCGTTGCAGCGTTGGCGTGATGCCTGTGGCTAGCACAGCGCGCGACAAGTCTCGCGATACCACGATGAGCGTGCCGTCGCGTCCGCCCTCTTTAAGGGAACCTAATTTCATTGAATGACTCCAAATCCAACTAGCAGAAACCAGCCGGAAACGATTATCGAGGGCAACGGATGCATACCGATGTAATGATCCAGGCCGCGTTCGTCTTCGACCCCATTCAGCGACTTCTCGGCCCGACTGCGCTGACGAAAATTGCGAGTAAACCGCTATTCTGGTGTGCGCGCAAGAATCGAGACCATAACGGCAACTGCAAGAAATGCCTCTGCTTGCGTTTCGCAGGACGCGGCCACGGCCGAAAAAACAGCAGGGATGGCATAGCCCACCAGTTCCTGATATCTGGTCAAAGTTTCTTCAAATAGCGTGGCTTGACTCGACATGGTTGCACTCTCATAGCTTTGAAAGGCAGGAAAACATGCTTCTGTAGAGCCGTCCAGTGGAGAGTGTTGTTAGTCGCCGCCTTGAAAGCCGCCCGCCCGGTACGTCAGCACCAGCGTGTCGCGATGCCCGTGGTTGTACCCGGGCACGTCGGGCTGGATCGGCGTGGATTCGTGGATCACGCGTGCATCGTCGAGCAGCAACAACGACCACGGCTGCGACAGCATGAAGCGCTGTCCATTTGGTCCCGCCGCTTCAAACACACGCGTTTCGCCGCCCTTGATGCCATGTCGCGCCAGCAGGAACACCGCCACGAAATCGACACCGTCGCGGTGCGCGCCTTCCGGCGTCGGGCGACCAATGCCTTCACTGGTGTCGATACGGAACTGGTGCGCTTCGACATACCAGCGGCGCACGTCCTTCTGCCCCGCGAATTGTTTCGCCAACACCTGCAGCAAGCTGGCCCATGCCGGTTGTGACAGCACCTGGTCGCGGATCGGCTCAAACCAGCGCCGCATGCCCCCGTGCAAGGCGTTGTACTCCTGCGATTGCCAGTGCGCACGATGCGGCGACTGCGTGACGTTCCAGCCGTCCACGGCAGATGCGTTGACGACGAAGCACGAATGCCGGCGTCGGCGGTAGCTGCCGCCATCCTTGAGGTAGTGATCCGGCTCCAGATCGTTCCAGCTATGCGCCAATGCATCGAGCGCTGTCAGCGGACAATCCAGCAACCTGCCAACGCCGGCTGGCGCGAGCACGGCATAGCCGCGATCGCGCAGCTGTACCTGCAAATCATCAACGGATGCAAACGGCGCTGGGAGTGTGACGACCATGACTGGGCCTGCTGGAGGGACGTCTGCTTCTCGAAAGTCCGCTTCTCGAGAGTCTGCTTCTCGGGAGGCTGTTTCCTGAAAGCTGCTACTCGAAAGTTTGTTCTCGACCGATCCCGGCACCGGGATCACATCAATCCACAAAACGCGAAAACCCGCCGGAAGGCGGGCTTTCGTGGCCGTGTCGCATGTGACCTATTGCTGCAACCGGACTTCTGTGTGGCAGCCCCGGATGGATTCGAACCACCGATGCCTGAGTCAGAGTCAGGTGCCTTACCGCTTGGCTACGGGGCTATGCAGTCTTTTGCTTAGCGCTTGGAGAACTGGGTGGCGCGGCGGGCCTTGTGCAAGCCGACCTTCTTGCGTTCGACCTCGCGGGCGTCGCGGGTCATGAAACCGGCCTTGCGCAGGGGCGACTTCAATGACTCGTCGTATTCGACCAAAGCACGGGCGATGCCGAGGCGGATGGCGCCAGCCTGGCCGGTGGTGCCGCCGCCGTGCGCGGTGACCGAGATGTCGAACTTGTCGCCCATCTGAGTGAGCACCAGCGGCTGGCGCACGATCATGCGTGCGGTTTCGCGGCCGAAGAATTCGTCCAGCGGACGCTGGTTGACCGTGATGCTGCCGGTGCCCTTGCGCAGGAATACGCGCGCAGTGGAGGACTTGCGGCGGCCGGTGCCGTAATTGTGTTGAGGAGTTGCCATAAGGGTGCCTTAAATGTCCAGCGTCTGCGGTTGCTGGGCGGTGTGCGGATGATCCGGGCCTTTGTAGACCTTGAGTTTCCTGTACATGGCGCGGCCGAGCGGATTCTTCGGCAACATGCCCTTGACTGCGATTTCGATCACGCGCTCGGGGTGACGATCCAGCGCCTGCGCCAACGTCTCGGTCTTGAGGTTGCCGATGTAACCGGTGAAGCGGTGATACAACTTGTCCTGCAGCTTCTTGCCGGTGACATGTATCTTCTCGGCATTGACCACCACCAGATAATCGCCGGTGTCGACATGCGGGGTGTACACCGGCTTGTGCTTGCCGCGCAAACGGCGCGCGAGCTCGGTGCACAGGCGGCCAAGCGTCTTGCCTTCGGCATCGACGATGTACCAATCGCGCTGCACGGTTTCGCCTTTGGCGCTGAAAGTCTTCATGTAAAACTCTTGGGTAGGGCCGCGGAATGCGAAAATGCGGCACGAAAGAGCGGGAATGATACCGGCGCGCCCCGCCCGCCGCAACCGGACCCATATGGATGGATGTTTCGCCCAGCCAATCGATTGCACCCGCCGCGGCAAACCCACTGATTGCCTTGGCCGATCAGTGTGTGCAATGCGGCCTGTGCCTGCCTTCCTGCCCAACCTATGGACTGGAGCGGCTGGAAGCAGAGTCGCCGCGGGGCCGGATCGCCTTGGCGCGGGCGTGGCAGCTTGGCACGGCGACGCCCACGATGCTGGGCCACAGGCACCTCGACCAGTGCCTGGGCTGCGGCCGTTGCGAGGCCGTATGCCCGGCTGGCGTGCAGTACGGCGAATTGCTGCTGGGCGCGCGCGCTGAACAGCGCGGGCAGCGGCCGTTGGGCTGGCGGCAATGGTTTGCGGAATGGCTGGTCATCAGGCCACGCGTCTTGTTTGCACTTTTGCGCCTGTACCGGGCAGGTTTCCCGGTGCTGCCGAAAACCTTGCGCGTCTTGCCGAGGCCTGCAGCGGCGGCAACGACGGCTAATGCACCTTTGATTGTCACGCAGACGGTCGGGCTGTTCGTCGGCTGCGTGGCTGGGGCATATGAGGCCGGTTTGCGCCAGGCCGTGATCAAGTTCTGCACCGCGCTGGAGGTTGCCGTGATCTTGCCGACCGGCCAGGCGTGCTGCGGCGCTGTACATGCGCATGCCGGCGATCGCGCCACGGCGGAACGACTGGCCCGGCGCAATCAAGTCGGTTTTGCATCGATGCGCACGGTGCTGACGCTTGCCAGCGGCTGCCATGACAGCGTTGCAAAGTCGCTGCCCCCGGCAATCCAGACCATCGACGCCATCGACTTCATCGCGCAACGCGCCGAGCGATTGCGTTTTCGATCCGTCAACGAACGCGTCGCGCTGCATTTGCCCTGCACGCAAGGCAACAGCGTCCGCCGCGATGGCGCGACACGGCCCCTGCTCGCGCGCATTCCCGGCATCGAGATCGTCGAATTGAGGGCGGGCCATGGCTGCTGCGGTGCAGCGGGAACCCAAATGTTGACCGATCCGCTACGCGCGGCGGCCTTCCGTCAACCCCTGCTCGATCAGTTCCAGGCAAGTGGCGCCACGCGCCTGCTCAGTGCGAACATCGGTTGCCGGTTGCATTTCGCCAATGCGTTACAGGCGCCGGTGCAACATCCACTCGAATACTTGGCAGGCTGCCTCGAAACATGACCGCGATGCGTAACCTCAATCCACTTGACCGGCTGTTGATCGAAGCGCAACACGCGCTCGACAGCGTGCTCGGTTCGCCCGTGTCCACGCGCGCCAACCCGGCTGGCGATGAAAGCGACATCGTGCTCGATGAGAATGAACGCAAACATGCCGCCGGACTGATGCGCATCAACCATGTCGGCGAAATTTGTGCGCAGGCGCTTTACAGCGGACAGGCCGCGGTGGCGCGGGACGTGACGACACGCGCCGATTTACTGGCCGCGGCTGCGGAAGAAACCGATCACCTCGCCTGGTGTGCGGATCGTCTGCGCGAACTCGACAGCCGCCCCAGCTTGCTCAATCCGCTGTGGTATGCCGGCAGCTACGCCATCGGCATCTTGGCCGGATTGCGCGGCGACGGCTGGAACCTGGGCTTCGTGGTCGAAACCGAACGCCAGGTCGAAGCGCATCTGGCCGAACACCTGCAGACGTTGCCGCAAGCCGACATCCGCAGCCGCAAGATACTGGAAACGATGAAGGCCGACGAAGCACGCCATGCCGATCATGCCGAAGCGCAAGGCGCCCGTGTTTTGCCGCAACCGATTCCCGCACTAATGGCGGCGGCGTCGAAACTGATGAAGACGATTGCATACCGGGTCTGATCTGGAAACCGGCTAACTGGAACATCACTCGACCAGATTGCGCCCGTGGAACAGCTCTTCGATCTCGCGCTTCAGCAGCGCTTCGATGCGAAGGCGATCCTTGAACGACAGGTTCCGTGCCTTTTCCTCGAACAGATAATTGTCAAGGTCGAATTCCTTCAGGTGCATCTTGGTGTGGAAGATGTTTTCCTGATAGACATTGACGTCCAGCATCTCGTAACGCGTCTTGATGTTCTTGGCGAGGAAATCCTGGATCGAGTTGATCTTGTGGTCGATGTAATGCTTCCTGCCCTTGACGTCGCGGGTGAAGCCGCGGATCCGGTAATCGGCGACCACGATGTCCGACTCGGTGCTCTCGATCAGGTAATTCAACGCCTTCAACGGCGAGATCACGCCACAGGTCGCAACGTCGATGTCGGCGCGAAAGGTGGCGATACCGTGCTGCGGGTGGGTCTCGGGATAGGTATGCACGGTGATGTGCGACTTGTCCATGTGCGCGACCACCGCATCGGAGATCACGCCCCTGGCCTCGGACTTGTCGATGACCGGTTGCTCGGAGATCAGGATCGTCACCGATGCACCCTGCGGGTCGTAATCCTGGCGCGCGATGTTGAGTATGTTGGCGCCGATGATGTCAGCCACGTCGGTCAGGATCTGCGTCAGCCGGTCGGCGTTGTATTCCTCATCGATGTATTCGATGTAACGCTGGCGCTCATCCTCGGACACGGCGTAGCAGACGTCGTAGATGTTGAACGACAACGCCTTGGTGAGATTGTTGAAGCCTTGCAGCTTCAAGCGAGGCAGCGGTTTGACCACGGCGATCGTTCCAGGCGGACAGCGGGGGCCGCGATTATGCGGCAAACGGCGGTAGCAGCGGAAACGCACGCCCTGCGGTGTTTGCCGAGCGCACGGCTTGGGCCTAAGCTCCAGTCTTCCCCCGAACGTCTATCCCCCTATGAGTTCGCTCCCTGTTGCGTTGCTGACCACCTTGCGGCGTCCCGCAGGTCCGTTGTCGCCGGATACATCGGTGATCGAGCGTTTCCTCGCGCATTGCCATCGGCGCCGCTATCCCGCACGCACCGAAGTGTTCCGTCCCGGCGATTCGGCGGGCACCATGTATTACGTCATCAGCGGCTCGGTCAGCATCATCACCGAGGAGAACGATGACCGCGAACTGGTGCTGGGCTATTTCGGTGGTGGCGAGTTCGTCGGCGAGATGGGCCTGTTCATCGAGTCCGACCAGCGCGAAGTCATCCTGCGCACGCGCACGCCGTGCGAACTGGCCGAGATCAGCTACGAACGGCTGCACCAGTTGTTCATGGGTTCACTGAGCGCGGATGCGCCCAAGCTGCTGTTCGCCATCGGCTCGCAGCTGTCACGGCGCCTGCTTGATACCAGCCGCAAGGCAAGCCGGCTGGCCTTCCTGGATGTCACCGATCGCATCACCCGCACGCTGCACGACCTTGCGCAGGAACCCGAGGCGATGAGTCATCCCGAGGGCACCCAGTTGCGCGTCTCACGGCAGGAACTGGCGCGACTGGTGGGCTGCTCGCGCGAAATGGCCGGCCGTGTGCTGAAAAAATTGCAGATCGACGGCAAGTTGCACGCACGCGGCAAGACCGTCGTGCTGTACGGGACACGCTGAGCGTGGCAAACGCATCTGGCATCCTGATGACAGCGGATGCCGATGTGCGCAACGCCAGCATCGGCGATGCCGATGACGTCGGCCGGCTGCTGACCGACCTCGGCTATCCCTGCGAGCGGCACGAGGCCGCCGAACGCATCTCGACGACCGCAAGCGATGATCGCCAGGCGCTGCTGCTGGCCCGTTGCGAAGGTCGCGCCTGCGGATTGCTGGCGCTCGATTTCATGTACTACCTGCCACTGGGCACCACCACCTGCCGGATCACGGCCCTGGTGATCGCCCCCGAGGCGCAGCGGCGTGGTCTTGGCAGGCAGTTGTTGCGTGAAGCCGAACGCCGTGCGCGCATGGCCTGCGCCGCGCGCCTGGAGCTTGCAAGCGCCGCGCATCGGGTCGAAGCCCATGCGTTCTATCGCGCGTGCGGGTTTGGCGAGGGCGCGGTGCGCTTCGTCAAATTGCTTGGCGATGCGTGACGCCGCCGCGGTCATGACGCCACGCTAACTTCACTTCGGGTGTTCTGCATCGCTGCGATGCAACATGACGTGCCGACAGAAACCACGCCGAATGGAATTCACCAACGACTTCTACCTGTTCATCCTGATCGGCCTGTGCGCGCAGCTGGTCGATGGCGCGCTGGGCATGGCCTATGGCTTGCTGTCATCGACCATCCTGCTGGCGATGGGCATGCCACCGGCGTCGGTCAGTGCCAGCGTGCATACCGCCGAGGTATTCACCACCGGCGTGTCGGGTGGAACGCATGCGCTGATGGGCAATGTCGACCGGTCGCTGTTCATGCGGCTCGCCATCCCGGGGGTCGTCGGCGGCGTCATCGGCGCGTATGGGCTGACGCAAATTCCAGGCGATGTCATCAAGCCGTTTGTCTACACCTATTTGTTGCTGCTCGCGATCTTCATCCTGTTGCGCGCGTTCGGGAAGAAGGTGCAACGCGGGGAGCTAAAACGGGTGCCGGTACTCGGTTTTTTTGCGGGACTGCTGGACGCCAGCGGCGGCGGCGGTTGGGGTTCGATCGCGACGTCGACGCTATTGGCGCGCGGCGGCAACGCACGGATGACCATCGGCACGGTGAGCGCGGCGGAGTTCGTGGTCTCGCTGGCGATCTCACTGACGTTTTTCTTCAACATGGGACTGGAGCACTTCGACATCGTGCTCGGGCTGTTGATCGGCGGCGTGGCGGCCGCACCTGCGGCCGCCTGTCTGGTCAAGCGCGTGTCGGAGCGTTGGGTGCTGTTCGCCGTCGGCACGCTGGTGCTGTGCATCAGCGTGTATCAGATCGTGGCGGCGCTTTGGAAAGCCGCGCTGCTGTAGGTGCGACGCGCTTTTCGTAGGAGCGCCCCTGGGCGCGATGAGGCGTGACCGGTAAAGCCCATCGCGCCCATGGGGCGCTCCTACGACCAAAGGCAGTCCCCGTGCACAAAACCAGCGATTGCTGGCAGACGGTTCGCGAATGATGCGGTTCGCATGCCGCTCACCACATCCTACAAATCCGCTTCGGCCCCCAGGATCTGCCGCAGGAACGGCACCGTGATGCGTCGCTGCGCCGCCAGCGACGCGCGGTCGAGTTTGTCGAGACACATGGTCAGGCTGGCGAGGTCGCGGTCGACCCGCTTCAGCAGCCAGTCGATCGCTGCGTCCTCGAGCTGCAAGCCGCGACGCTGCGCACGTTGCCGCAACACCTCGCCACGCCCCGCATCGTCCAGCGGCTGCAACACGATGCGCGTGCATTGCGACAGCCGCGAGCGCAGGTCCGGCAACACCAGCGGCAAGGCGTCCGGGGACGATTGCGACGCGTACAGCACGCCGGCACCGCTGCTGCGGGCGCGATTGTGGAAATCGAACAATGCAACTTCGTCATCACGATGGCCGGCGATTGCATCGAGATCGTCCAACGCGACGACATCGTTGGCTTCCAACCCGTCGAGTGCTTCAGCCACACGCCCTAGTGCAGTCTTCAACGACAGGTACGCTGCGCGGCGACCGTTCGCATCCGCGTCCGCACACACGGCCAACGCAAGATGCCGTTTGCCAACCCCGCTCGGCCCGCTCAGGAACAACCAGTCCGATTGCGCAACCGTCGCCAACGCGTGCAGTTGGGCGACGGCGCCGTCGGGTGGCAACACATAAGTGTCTAGACGTTGTTCTGGCGGATAACGCAGTGCGAGTGGAAGCTGCGGAACAGTCACTCTTTGTCCGGCTCCTGCGAGCCTGGCAGGATGATGCCACCGCTGCTCACATACGAATCAAGCACGATGGCCGGCTCATCACCCGCATACATCCGGCTTTGCGTGTAACGCTCGTGCGCATAGCGCAGCAGCACGTTGGCGACGGCCGCCACCGGCAGCGCCAGCAACATGCCGAGGAACCCGAACAACTGCCCGCCTGCCAGCACCGCAAAAATCACCGCAACCGGATGCAGGCCGATGCGGTCGCCGACCAGCTTCGGCGTCAGCCAATAACTCTCGATGAGCTGGCCGATGCCGAACACCGCCAGCACGCCGAGGATGTGTTTCCAGTCGCCGTATTGCACCACCGCCGCGATGCCGCCCAGCACCACCACCGCCGCCGGACCGAGGTACGGCACGAACGTCAGGATGCCCGCGACCACGCCGATCAGGATGCCGAGATCCAGCCCGACCCACCACAGGCCGAGGCCATACATCACGCCGAGGATCAGCATCACCAAAAACTGTCCGCGCAGGAAGCCGCCAAGCACTTCGCTGGATTCGCGCGCCAGGCGGCTGACGGTATCGATCTGGTTGCGCGGCACCGTCGCCGCGATGCGTTCGACGAACACGTCCCAATCGCGCAGGAAGAAAAAAGTAAGCACCGGCAACAACACGATGTTGGCGATCCATGCGAGCAGCGCAAAGCCTGATCGCGACAAATACCCCAGCATGCTGGCTGCGACGCCGCCCGCCTGCTGCCAATGGCTGCGCACCAGCTCGATGATGCGATCCAGGTCCAGCCACACGGTCAGCTGCATCCCGGTCTTGCGTTCCATCCAGGGCAGCGCGGTGCCGATGAACCAGTCGCGATACCCGGGCAACGACTGGATCAGCGTGGTGATCTGGTCCTCGATCACCGGCACCACCAGCACCAGTACCAGTACCAGCAGCAGGATCATGCCGAGGAACACCAGCGTCACCGCAACGTTGCGCGAGCGACCCGCGCGCTCCAGGCGATCCACCAGCGGATCGCCCAGCCAGCCGAGCAATGCCGCCATCACGAACGGCGTCAGGATCGGCGCGAGGATCCACACCAGCCACAACACGGCGAAGGCAATCGCAGCCCACTGCACGCGGCGCAGCAACCTGGCGATCTCCGCCAGCGGTTCGGGATGGACGGGTTCGTTCAACGGTGTGGTTCGTTCATCAGTGCAGGTCGTCCATCAGCGCAGCTGAAACACGGGCGGTTCACCGTCACCGCC
>JAYTAY010000088.1:0-4900 GCA_043737255.1 Luteimonas sp. | reverse complement strand
CAGTTCAACGCGGTGTGTCGATACTCGGTGTCGTGACCGCGGCGCCGCGCTGGAAATATTCGGTGGTGCCGCCGATCTGCACACCGAATTTGCGGATGGTGACGCGGTTGATCAGCGTTTCGCCGTCGCCGGCCAGATACATCCAGTGGTGCATGCGCACCCGCGTCAGCACATTGTCGGGCTTGAGCTGCAACGTGTACTCCCAACGGAACGTATTGCCATGGACATACCCGGTGGCCACGCCGATCACGCCGCTGGCGGTGGCATCGTAGCGATGCGCATCGATGCGCCGGATGCGCCAGATGCGTTGTTGCCTGCGCCCGTCCTCGAAGGTGAAATCCTGGGTCAGTATTAGCGCATCGGCATCGCGACGACCGACCAGATCTGCCTTGAAGCGGGATTTAGGCGTGCCACCGCGCGATTCGAGCACGCCCCAGGCGTGTGTCGGGCCGTCGAAATACGCGATCGGGTCTAAGGCCGGTGACGCGCCGTTGAAGCGTTGCGTGGGTGCATCGGCGCAGGCTGTCAACACAACAGCAACGGTAGTGGGCACTGCCAATCGCGAAACGTGTTTGATCCAGTTCATGCAGGCACTGTGATGCCGCGACGGTGCGCGCTCCGTGACGGCGCATATCAGCGTTGTGATGCATCATCGGCGCGTGGCCGCAGTCGTCGTTGGCCGCGATATGTCCAGCCAATAGTCACGCTGGATGATCGTCACCAGCGCCGCCGTGAAGCGGTCGGCTTCCGACGCCGACAGGTGCGACCACTCGGGTTGCTGGTAGCCCTGCAACTGCGGGTAATCCTCGAAGTGGATGCCGGGCGCGCCGGTGGCCTGCAGCAGGCGATCCCAGGTTTGCGTGCGCGGCATTCCGCGCTGTTCTGCCGCATACAGGGGGCCGGTGCTCGGCGCACGAATGAACAGCACGGCCACGCCGCGCGCTCTAAGTGTCGCGGCTGCCGCCGCCGCACGCTGGATCTGCGTGTCGATGACCACCTTGGCCTTGGCCGGCGTGTCCATGTGCGGTGGTGGCTTACCCAGACGCGCCATCCAGCCGCTACGCACCAACGTCCGGTAGCGCGCGTCCGTCTCCAGCCTGTCCCACATGCACGTGTTGCGATCGTGACCTTGCACAGACAGCTTGCGCACAGCCGGCGGGTCACGCAGGCCAGCGCGTGCAGGCCACGCCTGGCGTTTGACCACGGTGGCGAGCGCGAAGTCGGGTTCGTAGAACGCCAGCCACGGTTCCAGCAAGTGCTGCGACAACCAGTGCCCGCTGCGTTGCGATGGCCCCTGGTCGTGGTAGTACGCCACGACATCGGCACGCAGCTTGCCGCCACTGAAAAATAGTCCTGGCGTGACCCCGACCAGCACGCGTCCAGTGAAATCCGGATCGGCGGCAAGATCTTCCAGGATCGGCAGCGGCGAGGTGCCTTCCAGTGCGAGCTGGATCGGACGTTCGCCGGCGATCTGCTCCCACACCGGCAACTGCACGTCGAACAACACGCGCGAGGAGCCGATCAATACAGTGCTGTCGCCTTCACCGGCATTGATGCGGCGGCGTTGTTGCGCCCACTGGCCATCGCTGTTGCGGTAGCCAGCGGTGGCGCCGAATGCGCGCCATTGCCATTCCCACGCCGCGAGCAACAGCGTGAACAGCATCAACGCGACCATGAAGATCCGCTGCCACGGCTGCGGCGGGATGTCGCGCACCGGCACCGGCTGCGCGATGCCGGGGCGATCCGATGCGGTGAGGCGCACGGAGCCGGGACGCTCGAAACGCTCCGGCGGGGCGATGCCATCCGCCGCCATGGCGACGGTGCTGGAACTGGCTGCGTTAAAACCGGCAGCTTCAAAATTGGCGGCTTCAAAATTGAAAGTAGATGAAGGCATTGCCTTCTCCCTGTGCAATCACGATCGCGAACAACATCAACGCCAAGGTCCCCGACAACACCATCGCTGGCATACGCGCGATGGCCGACTCCAGCGTGCGATTGCGCATCAGCCAGTGCGCGCAGACGATGCCGCCGACGATCAACGCGACCATCACCAGATGCACCGTGGGCAGGATCGGCACCGCGTTCGCGTTCTGGCCGAACATGCCGGCGAGCACCAGCCACGCCTTGGCGAAACTGTCGGCGCGGAAGGACACCCAGGTGATATTGATCAGCGTGTAGGTCAGCAGGCCCAGCGCGAGCAACTGGAACGGGCCGGGCTGATAACCGGCGAAGCGTGCACGCAGGACGCGCTCGCCCGCGAGATACAACCCGTGCAGTCCGCCCCAGACCACAAACGCCCAGCTCGCGCCGTGCCACAGGCCACCAAGCAGCATCGTCACCATCAGCGCGAGGTAGGTGCGCGCCTCGCCGTGTTTGTTGCCGCCGAGCGGGATGTAGAGGTAATCGCGCAACCACGCCGACAACGTGATGTGCCAGCGTCGCCAGAAATCGGAGAAGCCAATCGCCGCGTACGGAAAGCGGAAGTTGTCCGGCATGGCGAAGCCCAGGCACAACGCGGCGCCGATCGCGGTGGTCGATTAACCGGCGAAGTCGCAAAAGATCTGCCCGCTGAAGGCCAGCGTTGCCGTCCAGGCATCCAGTGCGCCAGGGATCAATTTACCGTCGTAGACCAGCTCGGCCGGTTGCGCGAGGAAACCGTCGGCGAGCACGATCTTCTGGAACAGGCCCACGATGTTGTAGTCCGGCGGCGTGTACTCGATGCCGAAGCCCGCCATCAGCGCCTGGAAATTCTGCAGCAGCTCGCGCTCCAGCCGGAAGTGCCGACCATCCCCGGCACACCAGCGGCGGACACACTCGCTCAAGCCTTCGCCGATTACTGATACGAAGGTCCGGTTAAGACGTCGTTATACAGCCGCAAGTTCAGCCTCGTGACGAAGATGTGCAGGTATGCTCCTGCACATGTCGAGATTTCACCTCATCTCCATTGCCTTGGCCGCGGCCACGCTGGCGTCGTGTTCCGTTCAGGACACGCGCCCCACGGCCGTCTTGCCGGTGGCCGTTGTAGCACCGCCGGTACAGACGCTGCCCACGCCTGATCGCAACGTCGACTTGGCCCAGCGCCTGCATCGGCTCGCGCCGGACGCGGACCCCGGCGTCATCGCGCTGGCCGTCGAAGCGCGTGCCTGCGCCTTGCAAGGCGGCAACGTGCAAGCCGGAACGCGCCTGGCGGTGATCGACTACACGCGTCCTTCGACACAGAAACGCTTGTGGGTGTTCGATCTCGACCGCAGCCAATTGCTCTACACCGAACACGTAGCGCACGGCCGCGGCAGTGGCGAAAATTACGCCACCTCGTTTTCCAACCGCGACAGCAGCCACCAGACCAGCCTCGGCCTGTTCACCACTAACGAGACCTATGTCGGCGGCAACGGCTATTCGCTGCGCATGGATGGCCTCGAGCCCGGCATCAACGACAACGCCCGTGACCGCCTGATCGTGATGCATGGCGCTCCGTACGTGGATCCGGGGCAGGCGCAGCGCCAGGGCCGCCTGGGCCGCAGCTTCGGTTGCCCGGCCTTGCGCCCGCAGGTCGCGCAGCAGTTGATCGATACGCTGAAGCAGGGCCAGATGTTGTTTGCGTATGCGGATGAGGCCGAGTGGCTGTCGGGTTCGCGCTACTTCGGTTGCAGCGGGCGCAATGCACGGGACATTCTGGCGTCGGCGCGCAATGCGCGCGGTGGTAGCAGCAACATCGTCGTTGCCGCGCATTGACGCAATCCGTTCCTGCGACGACACGCACGCATCAAAAAGCCCCGCATCGCGGGGCTTTTTGTTGAGCAGGGGCCGCTGCCGCAGCGTGCTTTTGTAGGAGCGCACCAGGTGCGCTCCTACAGATATCACACCCGCATCAGGCGGCCTGCACGATCCGCAGCGGGTTGTTCCATTCGGCCAGCAATTCCGCTTCACGTATTTTCGCCTTGTGCAGATGCGCTTCCTTGACGTGGCCATAGCCGCGGATGTGTTCGGGGATGCTGGCGATGTCCGCGGCGAGGTCGACGTTGCCGCCGTCGAGTGTCGGCAGCAACCCTGCGAGGGTGGTTTCGTAGTCGCCGATGAGCTGGCGCTCGCCCTTGCGCTCGGCGCTGTAGCCGAAGATGTCGAGCGGGCCGCCGCGCAGGAATTTCAGCTTCGCCATCACCGCGAACGCGCCCAGCATCCAGCCGCCGAATTCCTGCTTGATCAATCGACCTTCGCCGTCCTTCCTCGCCAACAGGGGGGGGGCGAGGTGGAACTTCAGCTTGAAGTCGCCTTCGTACTGCTGCTCGAGTTTCCGCTTGAAATCGCCGCTGGTGTACAGGCGCGCGACCTCGTATTCGTCCTTGTAGGCCATCAGTTTGAAGAAGTAGCGGGCGACGGCTTCGGTGAGGTCGGTGCTGCCGGGGGATTTGGCTTGTTCGGCTGAGCGAACCTTGGTTACGAAGCTGGAATAGCGTTTTGCATAGGCGGTGTTTTGATAATCGGTGAGAAACGCAACGCGGCGCGCAATGAGTTCGTCGAGCGAGCGCGACAGGCGTAGATCATCGAGGGGAAGGAATTCGACACTGTTTTGTTCTCCCGCCCTGACACCCCGAGGGTGCTCCCCTTGGTGCGTCCGCCCCTGCAGGGCACCTTCTCCCGCGGCGGGAAGGGAAGAATCGGAATCGCTGCGCGCAGGCAGGTGACGCAACTCGTCTTCGCGCCGCGTTGCCGAAAGCGCATCCGACAGGCCGGATTCGTGGCCTTCCGACGGGCGCGGCGCCAGCATCGGCAATTCGCGTGGCGTGGTTTCGGCAGCGGTGGGTGTGTTGTGGATGATGCCGGCGGCGTCGTTGACCGCCTGCAGATTGACGACGGCAAGACGACCCCATGCAAACGCGGTCTTGTTCATCTCGACCGCAGC
>JAYTAY010000087.1:0-4909 GCA_043737255.1 Luteimonas sp. | reverse complement strand
TGCGGTTGCGGGATCGCGAAAACACACTCGCTTCGGTGCTGCTCGACTTGTCGCAAAGTGCAACGATGAAAGCGTCCGAAGATATGGCCAGCCACGTGCTGCAGGGTCTGAAAGGGCTCGGCAGAACCCACAAGCCGCACGTCGAACGCGCAAATTTCGTGGTGCTGCGTTCGCCGGATGTTCCCTCGATGCTGGTCGAGACGGCGTTCATCACCAATCCCGACGAAGAGCGCCGCCTCAACGATCCGGGGCATCAGACCCGCCTGGCGCGCGCCATCCTTGATGGCGTCAACACCTATTTCACCCGGCAACCACCGCCGGGCACGCTGTATGCGGCGCGTGCGGATGCCACGGTGGCTGTAGCGAACACGAACGGCGGCGGCAGCCCCTAGCTTTTTGTAGGGCGGAACTTGCTTCGCTGCTTTTTAGCCATCTCCTTCAAGGGGAGATTGGGTGGGGATGAGGTAGCTTGCGACTCGAAACTTTGTCGCGCCTGACAAAAACACCATCCCTATCCGGCCTCTCCCTTGAACAGGAAGGAGACGAGCAAGGGCTCGCGGGCTGAGACCCGCCCTACGAAGCGGCCCGTTATCATCATCGCCGTGAACATCCGCCAACTCCCCGACACCCTCATCAATCAGATCGCCGCCGGCGAAGTCGTCGAGCGGCCGGCGTCCGTGGTCAAGGAACTTGTCGAGAATGCGCTCGATGCCGGTGCGCGGCGCATCGATATCGATCTGGAGGAAGGCGGCGTTCGCCTGATCCGTATCCGCGACGATGGCGACGGCATGGCGGCTGATGATTTGCCGCTGGCCATCGCCCGGCATGCCACCAGCAAGATCGCCTCGCTGGACGACCTGGAAGCGGTCGAGACCCTCGGTTTTCGTGGCGAAGCCCTGCCGTCAATCGCATCGGTCAGCCGCTTCATGCTGGTGTCGCGGCGTGCCGATGATGCGCATGGTGCGGCGTTGTCGGTCGAAGGCGGCCGCATGGGCGCGATCGCACCGAAAGCGCACGGGCAGGGCACCACCGTGGAAGTGCGTGATCTGTTCTTCAACATGCCGGCGCGGCGCAAGTTCCTGCGCGCAGAGCGCACCGAACTCGGTCATATCGAGGAGTGGTTGCGGTCGCTGGCGCTGGCGCGGCCGGATGTCGAATTGCGCGTGTCGCACAACGGCAAGCCATCGCGACGCTACAAAGGCGACAGCGACCTGTTCTCCGGCGAGCGCCTGATCGAGACGCTCGGTGAGGAATTCGCCAGGCACGCGCTGCGTGTGGAGCATGCGGCGGCGGGGCTGCACCTTCACGGCTGGATCGCGCAACCGTCGTATTCGCGCGCCAGCGCCGACCAGCAATACCTCTACGTCAACGGCCGCGCCGTACGCGACCGCAGCATCGCGCATGCGGTCAAGCAGGCGTATGCCGATGTGCTGTTCCACGGCCGGCAACCGGCCTATGTTTTATTCCTGCATCTCGATCCGCGCCGGGTCGATGTCAATGTGCACCCGGCCAAGCACGAGGTGCGGTTCCGGGATGCGCGCCTGATCCACGACTTCGTCTATCGCACGCTGCACGACGCATTGGCGGAAACACGCGCGGGCATGTCGGCAAGTGCTGCACCGATGGCTGCGGCGATGGCCGGCACGATGTCTTCGTGGTCGGCTGCGCCGCAACCGAACCTGTCGCTGCGCGTCGGCGATGCGCGCGATGCGTATGCCGCGTTGTACGGAGGCAATGCGCAACCGCAACCGTACACGCCGCTGTCGATGGCGGCGTCCAACGATGAAACCGTGCCACCGCTTGGTTATGCCATCGCGCAATTGCACGGCATCTACATCCTTGCCGAGTCGGCTGAGGGCTTGATCGTGGTAGACATGCACGCCGCGCACGAGCGTCTCGGCTACGAAAAACTAAAAAATGCACACGATGGTGAAGGCCTGCGCACGCAACCCTTGCTGGTGCCGACGACGCTGGCGGTATCGGAGCGCGAAGCCGATATGGCCGAACGCGAAGTGGCGACACTGGCTGCGCTCGGTTTCGAGCTGACCCGCAGCGGCCCGCAAGCGCTGACCCTGCGCAGCGTGCCGGCCTTGCTCGCTCACGGTGATGTCGAGGCGCTGTTGCGCGACGTGCTGGCCGATCTCCGCGAGCACGGTGAATCGCGCCGTGTCGCTGCCGCCCGCGATGAATTGCTGTCCACGATGGCCTGTCACGGCGCGGTGCGCGCCAATCGCCGCCTGACTGTTCCCGAAATGAACGCACTGTTGCGCGAGATGGAAGTCACCGAGCGCTCGGCGCAATGCAATCATGGTCGTCCCACTTGGGCGCGCTTCAGCGTGGCCGAAATCGATCGCTGGTTCCTGCGAGGACGTTGATGATGTTCAAACAACTCACAATCCTGCTGTTCTCGGCCTTCATCGTGATCGCGTCGGGTTGCCGACGCGATTCGACGCCGCCGACGCCGACGACGCCGAAACCGTCAGCAGCAGCGGCGAAGGCCGAAGCCCTGTTCGCGAACGGCCAGACAGTCTGGCGCAAGCAGCGGCTCGACGATCTGCTCAAGCCCGACGGCTGGAGCAGCTTGATCGGTTTGCATTGGATCGAACCGGGTCAGCATTACGTCGGCAGCAACGACGATAACGGTATCCGCCTGGCAATGGGCCCGGCGCAGTTCGGCATGCTGGATCGCAATGGCGATAGCATCCGTCTGGTACCGAACAGGGACGCCGGTTTGACGCTCGACGGAGCACCGTTACGCAGCTCGAGCGCGTTGAAGGCGGATGCCGATGAAGGTGGCCCGAACATCATCGGCTTTGACGCCGGCAAGGGCATTGCCACGGTGATCAAGCGTGGCGAGCGATATGCCTTGCGTGTCAAACATGCCGACGCGCCATCACGCGCAAAATTCGCCGGCTTGAATTACTGGGCTGCCGATCCGGCATGGGCCGTTGCAGGCAGGTTCGTACCGCATCCGCCAGGCAAGACCATCCCGATCGCCAACATCATCGGCACGGTCGACCAGGTGCCGAATCCCGGCGTGGTCGAATTCGAGCGTGATGGCAAGACGTATCGCATCGAAGCACTGGACGAAGGCGGCGACGAGTTGTTCCTGGTGTTCGCCGATCGCACCAACGGCCACGGCAGCTATGGCGCCGGCCGCTTTCTGGATACACCCAAAGCCGATGTGAATGGCAAGGTGATGCTGGATTTCAACCGCAGCTACAGCCCGCCATGCGCATTCACGGCGTTTGCCACATGCCCGCTGCCGCCCCCGGAAAATCGTCTTGATCTTGCGATAAAGGCCGGCGAAAAAGCCTATGCAAGCAATCTCCACTGAATATTTTGAAGGACGTTACATGCGAGCCATGAAAGCCTTGTTGTTGTCTGCGGTGGTCGCCGTGTCGGTCGGCGTCGGCGTTGCAAACACCCCAGCCGCCGCAGCCACCAAGTCACCACCGGTACCGTTGTTGTGGAAAGTGTCCGATGCGGACAACGCGATTTATTTGTTGGGTTCGTTCCACTTGCTCAAACCCAACGATTACCCGCTGTCGAAGGATGTCGACGCTGCGTTCACCGATGCCGAATCGCTGGTCTTCGAAGTGTCGCCGGACGAAATGGGGTCGCCCGAAATCGGCATGATCATGGCCAACTCCGGCGTGCGGACCGACGGCAAGCAGCTGAAGGATGATCTGAATCCCGTCACGGCAAGGAAGCTCGATGCCTGGCTCGCCGCCAACCAGGGCGAGTTGCAGAAGATCGGCATGGTGCCGCAGGTGATGCAGAGGTTCGAGCCGTGGTTCGCTGCCTTGACGATTTCCGTTCTGGAAATGACCAAGCAAGGACTGGATCCAAAACTCGGCCTGGACGCCCATTTTGTTGCGGCCGGAAAGATAAGCGGCAAACGCGGCTCGGGTCTGGAAACTGGCGCGCAACAGGTGGCGCTTTTCGATTCGATGAGTCTCGAGGAGCAGCGTCAGTTCATGGATGAGGCGCTGGCCAGCGGGGAAGGTCCGAAGGAAATCGAGAAGCTGCACGCGGCTTGGCGCGCCGGTGATGTCGATGCGATGTGGACCGGCATGGCGGCCGACATGCGCAAGGAATATCCGCGACTGTACAAAGTCATCAACGTCGAACGCAACGACGCATGGGTGCCGAAACTTGAGCGGCGGCTGAAAGATCCCGGTAGCGATGAGACCCTGGTGGTCGTCGGCGCACTGCACCTGCTTGGCAGCGATGGTGTCGTCGAGAAGCTGCGCGCGAAGGGTTACAAGGTCCAGAGGATCTGTTCAGCCTGCAGGAAAAATTAAACCGTAGGGCGGGTCTTGGCCCACCGCTCCACGTTGCGGTCCACTCTGCCGCAATCGAACGAAAAACATTGGGTCAAGGCCCACCCTACGCCCCGAAGGAAGCCCCATTGGGGGACGAATCCCCGACGTGTTGCTCAGCCTGCTTCCATCGCAGGCAACAATACAATGCAGTCCACAGGGCATGCGGGCAGGCACAGTTCGCAGCCCGTGCACAACGGTTCAATCACGACGTGCATCAACTTCGACGCACCGATGATTGCATCCACCGGGCAAGCCTGGATGCATTTCGTGCAGCCGATGCAATCGACTTCGACGATCACCGCAACCAGCGCGGCTTTGTGTTCGCCGCGACTGGGATCGTAGGGTTTCGCCGGAACATCGAAGACATGGGCGAGGGCGCGGGCGCCGGCATCGCCGCCGGGAGGACACCGATCGATATCCGCTTCGCGATTGGCCATCGCTTCGGCATACGGCCGGCAACCTGCATAGCCGCATTGTCCGCATTGGGTTTGCGGTAGCACGCGGTCGAGACGTTCGATCAGGTCGGTGTTCAATTTTGGAGTCGGTAGTCGTTCAACATTGCCGCAAAACTTTCAGGCCGT
>JAYTAY010000086.1:0-4927 GCA_043737255.1 Luteimonas sp. | reverse complement strand
TCGATCAGGAAGCCACCCGCGCCGCGTGAATAATCGCCGGTGACGTTGTTGACGCCCTGCCCCATCAGGTCGGTCACCAGCAGCGCACGCGGCAATGCCGCCACGAGTTCGTCGCAACCGCCAGCATTGGCTGAGACGTTGAGGTTATGCACGCCGCCGGCATTGCCGGTGGTCTGCAAGCCCAACTTGCGTGCCGAATAGCTGCCCAGCACATACCGTTGCAGCACACCGTCCGCGATCAGTGGCGATTCGTAGGTCGCGACGCCTTCCGCATCGTACGAGGACGAACGGAATCCACCTTGCAGGAAAGGTTGTTCCTCGATCCGCATCCATGCCGGAAAGATCTGCTTGCCGGCATGATCGATCAGGAAACTCGCCTTTCGATACAACGCGCCGCCGGACACTGCGCCCAGCAGATGACCGATCAGCGAACGTGCCACATCGGCGGCGAACAGCACCGGCATTTCGGCGGTGGCCAGCGAGCGTGGCTGCAAGCGCGCCACGGTGCGTTCCGCCGCACGACGTCCGACCGAGGCAGCTGTGTCCAGCCGATCCGCCGACAACGCCGTCGTGTACCAGCCATCACGCTGCATCCCATCGCCGCGTCCTGCGATCAGCGCGCAACCGATGCTGTGCTGCGTATCCCGCTCGCGGCCGACGAAGCCGTGTGTGTTGGCGTACACCGACAGGCTTTCGCCGCTGCCGACCGATGCGCCATCGGAATTCTCGATGCGCTGGTCGAACTCGCGTCCGGCGTTCTCGCAGGCCAGCGCGAGGTCGATCGCGCGATCCGCATCGATGGCCCATGGATGCCACGAGTCGAAATCGCGGATGTCGGTCGCCATCAGCGCCGCATCGGCCAGACCGGCGGCAGGATCTGCCTCGGTAAACGTGGCGATCGCGCAGGCCTGCGCGACCGTGGCGTCGAGACTTTCTTCGCGCAGGTCGGCCGTACTGGCGCTGCCCTTGCGCTGGCCGAAATACACGGTGACGGCGATGCCGCGATCGCGGGTGGATTCGACGGTTTCGACCGCACCCATGCGAACGTTGACGCTGAGGCCGCGCTCTTCCGAGCATGCGACTTCGGCCTGGGTCGCGCCTTGCGCTTTACAGCGCTCGATCAAGCCCTGTGCCGTTGCGGCCAACCGGTCGAGGCGCGCGTGGCTGTCGTCGGATGCGGTGGGAATGGAAACTGCGTTCAATGCTTTATCCTTGGATTGGAACGATTAAACCGAAGACCAGAGGAAAGTCAGACCAACCTTTCCATCATTCCCGCGCAAGCTGGGATGACGCGCCAGGAATCAGGCCTTGCTCGATCAAAAACGGATCCGATGACGATGCGCGGAAAAGACGACACCAGCGGTAACTTCCTCGGCCCAAGCCGAAGCGAGCAACGGCGCGGGGCGCTGGAAATCTTTGAACTGGGTGAAAAGCTGGTGGCGTTGAGTGCCGCGCAACTGGCGAAACTGCCGCTGCCCGAAGACCTGCTTGCGCACATCGAGGATACGCAGCGCATCCCGTCGCAAATTGCGCGCAAACGCCAATTGCAATTCCTGGCGAAGCAGATGCGGCGCGAAGACGATGAAACGCTGGATGCCATCCGCGATGCGCTCGACGCCGGTGGCGATGCGTCGCGTCGCGAAACTGCGCAACTGCATCAGGTCGAGGCGTGGCGCGATCGCCTGCTGGCCGATGGTGATGCGGCGCTGACCGAGTTGCTGGACAAGTACCCGTCCGCGGATCGACAGCGCCTGCGCCAGCTGGCGCGCAATGCCGTCGAGGAACGCAATCGCAACAAGCCGCCGCACGCGTTCCGTGAGTTGTTTCGCGAGTTGCGTGAGTTGCTGGACGACACAGGGCAGGATTCCGACGACATCGCGTGATGTAGCAAACGCTGCGCTAGCCGGATACGTGTGTGGCGACGGAATATTTGTCACGCCTTGGTCCCGCCGACAGTGATCCCCTCGATCAACAGCGACGGCTGCCCCACGCCTACCGGCACGCTCTGCCCGTCCTTGCCGCAGACACCGACGCCTTCGTCCAGCGCCAGGTCGTGGCCGATCATCTTCACCTTCTGCATCGTTTCCGGGCCATTGCCGATCAACGTTGCGCCCTTGACCGGCGCGGTGATCTTGCCGTCCTCGATCAGATACGCCTCGGTCGCGGAAAACACGTATTTCCCCGACGTGATATCGACCTGGCCACCGCCAAAATTCACCGCGTACAAACCCTTCTTGACCGAACGGATCATCTCTTCGGGATCGTGCGGCCCCGCAAGCATGTAGGTGTTGGTCATGCGCGGCATGGTCAGGTGCGCGAACGATTCACGACGCCCGTTGCCGGTCGGCGCGACGCCCATCAAGCGCGCATTGAGCGTGTCCTGCATCAAGCCGACCAGCACGCCATCCTCGATCAGGGTGTTGCATTGCGTCGGCGTGCCTTCGTCATCGACGTTCAACGAACCGCGCCGGCCGGGCAACGTGCCGTCATCGACGATGGTCACGCCCGGCGAGGCAACGCGCTGGCCCATGCGCCCTGCATACGTGCTGGTGCCCTTGCGGTTGAAGTCGCCTTCGAGACCATGGCCGACGGCCTCGTGCAGCAGCACGCCGGGCCAGCCCGCGCCGAGCACCACGGGCATGACACCGGCCGGCGCATCGATTGCTTCAAGATTGACCAACGCCTGGCGCAACGCCTCGCGCGCCCACGTTTCCGGTTTGCCGCCGCCCAGCAATTCGGCATAGGAATAGCGACCGCCGCCGCCGCCGTAGCCCGATTCGCGGCGACCGTTCTGCTCGACGATGACACTCACGCTGAAACGCACCAGCGGACGCACGTCGGCGGCGAGGACACCATCGCTGCGTGCCACCAGGATCGTGTCGACTCCGCCCGCCAGACTGACCGTGACCTGTTGCACGCGCGGATCGGCGGCGCGCAACAACTTGTCGATCTTGCGCAAGGCCTCGACCTTGTCCTCGTTGCCCATCGCGTCGATCGGATCCACCGGCGCATACAACGCGCGACCATTGCCGGGCACCAGCGCGCACGCGACATGTGCACTACCGTCGCGCGCGATTGCGCGCGCCGAATGCGCGGCCGACAACAACGCTTCGGCATTGATGTCGTCGGAATAGGCGAAACCGGTTTTCTCAACTGAGATCGCGCGCACGCCGACACCCTGTTCGATGGAATGCGCGCCGTCCTTGACGATGCCGTCCTCGACGCTCCAGCTTTCGCGACGCGCATGCTGGAAATACAGATCGCCGAAATCGATGCCCGGGCCGAGCAGCGCGCCGAATGCACGATCCAGACCAGTGGTGTCGAGGCCGCTGGGGAGCAGCAGGCGGGATTCGGCGAGGGTGAGGGATTGGGACATCTGGAATTCCGGATTGGGAGAACAGCAGGTTTATGACTGTCATCCCCGCGAAAGCGGGAACCCAGTGACTTTGCTATCAATAGCTTCAAGTCGCTGGGTCCCGGCTTTCGCGGGGATGACGACTTTATTTTTCTTTCATTGTTTTCTAGACGTGCGGCCGTGCCGGACCGAATCAACCCAACGGCGCCACTTCACGCACGCTGACGCGCGACTGCTGGCGTCCAATCACTTCGACCTTGGGATCCTTCCACGGCCCCGTAACTCGATACGTCTTCGCCGCCATCTGCCCAAGCGGCTTTCTCAACACCGCATTTGCCGCCGCACCAATCGCGGCGCCGACCGGCCCACCCGCAATCGCACCGACCGCGGTCAGCAAATTTCCAGCCTTGGGCCGCACTTCGATGGTTTGGTCGAACTGCTGCGCGCGCAGATCCGCAGCGCCGCGAATGCGGATTTCTGCCGCCGGGCCATCGATGACCAGATCGTCGCTGCGGGCGCGGCCGTTGCCGAAACGGATGTTGCCGGCGATGCGGTTGAAGGCGAATCCCTTGTTGAAGAAATCGCGAAAATCCAGCGTCAGCCGCCGCGGGAGTTCAGCAAGGCTGAGCAGGCCGAGGACGCGGCCGGCGCCGGGTTCGATCTGGATCAGCCGGCCTTTCTTCGCAACAAGATTCAATGTCCCATTGAGCTGTTCCAGCTTGAACGCCGCCGGACTGCCGGGCCAGTTGGCGTCGAATTTTGCCGTCCCCTGTCCCCCTGCAAGCCGCCCGCCGAAACCAAAACCCGTCAGCAATGCGCCGAAGTCATCGCTGTTGATCGCCACGCCCAATCGCGTCCGCGCGGCACTGCCGCGGCCAAGCCAGTCGCCGTCAAGATCGATACGCTGATTTGGCGCACGCAATTGCAACTGTTCGATGCGCATGCCGCCTGCAACCGGGCGGGTGCGCAATTTCGCGGTGCCGAACGCCGCAGTACCGAAACGTAAGTCGGTCACGTCGATAGTCAGCGGTGGAATCTTGTTCGGGTCCAGCTCGTCTGTAGCCGGGGCCGGGGCCGGCGCGATGCGGCGAGCTTGATTGCTTGCAACCGGCGTGGCCGATCGCCAATGCAAACGGTCCAAGCGTCCGGCGATCGCTGCGCCCTCCACCTGCGGGACCAACAATGCGCCGGCGAGCGATTCGCCTTGCAGCTGGATCGCTGTGCCATTGCTCACGGCCGCGACCTGCAAGCGCGTGTTGCGGAATGCGCCGCCGAGCAGCAGCAGGCGATCGGCCGTGACGTCGATCCGTCGAAGCGCAAGTCCTTTGCCCTGCGCACCACCCCGGCCGTCCCCATTCGCGATGCCGACCCAGTCGATGGCATCGAGCGTGGCCGCGCGTCCGGTCGCGATGAGTCCGGAGGCAGGCGCGGGCTCGTTGACGCTGTTGGTCCCGAGCATCGCACGGATGCCGGTCTGGCCGTTGCTGCTGCGCGCGCGCACGGCCATGAGATTGCCGAGTGCGACCTTCACTTCGCCACTGCCGATCGGCAACGGGATGTCGATCGTGGTCA
>JAYTAY010000085.1:0-2024 GCA_043737255.1 Luteimonas sp. | reverse complement strand
GCCGGCAGCGGCGTGGTGTTGTTCGAGACCACTGCCGCAGGCACGGTCGACGAATGGCGCGTCGGCGTGCCGCCACAGGTGGATTATGTGGAAGGTTGCAGCTGATCGGATACTGCGACTCTCCTAGGGCGGAATCGACGCAGTCGCTTCCGCCGAATGTGATGAAGCAACCATCCGAATTCCGGAGCCCGGAATGAACTACGACCGGAACGACATGCGGCGGAAGCCGCTGCGCGAAGCGCTTTTCAACAGCGAAGCTGGTCATTCCGCCCTACAAGATCTACGTCGAAGGCTGCAGTTGATCGGTAGGCGATTGTTCGACATGCGTGAACCTGTCAACAGGATGCGGACGCCGTCACCCGGCGCCCGCAAATCGATGCGCCTTGCAATGCTCGGGCTTTGCACGGCCATGGCTGGACTCTTCGCGTGTAGCGATGTCTCCGAACCTGCAACCGCGCCAGTCGCTGCCGCTGCGCCAGCCGAACCCGTTGCGGACACGAACACCACCCCGGTTGCTGCGGAACCATCCACACCAGCCGTGATATCGGCCGGTCTGGAACCCAGTTTCATGGGCTATGGCAAGGCGCGCTTCGGCATGACGGTCGAGCAGGTCAAGCAGGCTCTCGGCGATCCGTTTTCCGGTCAACGTGACCAGGGTGTGGCCTGCTATTTCCTGGTGCCGAGAGGCAAGGACGCGCTCCCGTATTTAACGCTGATGATCGAGGGAGGCAAGTTCGTCCGCTACGACGTGGGCAATGACACGCTCATTGCGCCGGGTGGCGGCAAGCGCGGCATGCCATCGGGGCAATTGGACGTGTTGTATGGCAAGGCGCTGCAGGACGCGCCGCACAAGTTCGTGCAGGACGGCAAATACCGTTCGATTGCCGCCAGTGGCGTTGCACCATCCACGCTGGTCTTCGAAACCGGCGCGGCAGGCAAAGTGACCGAATGGCATGTCGGTGTGAGTCCACAAGCGGATTACACCGAAGGCTGCGAGTAGTGCCGGACGCAGTGCGTGCGAGTCGGCATACAATCGTGTCGATGACCCACGCTGGCCAACGGAGATGACGCGATGATCGAGGCACTCGGCTTTTTCGCGCTCGGTTTGATCCTGCTTGCGCTGGGTGGCGATTCCATCGTCAAGGGCGCATCGGGCGTCGCTCAACGTTTCGGCGCATCGCCGTTCGTCGCTGGATTGTTGCTGGTCGCCTTCGGCACTTCGCTGCCGGAGCTCGCCGTAAACGCCCGCGCCGTCTGGACCGGATCGCAGCAGTTGGCGTTGGGCAACGCGGTCGGCAGCAACATCGTCAACATCGGGCTGACGCTGGGCCTGGCCGCGCTGGTCGCACCGTTGCTGGTGCGTAGCCGCGCAATCGTTCCGCTGCTGGCATGGTTGATCGGCACGACACTTGTGGTCATCGCGATGGGCTTCGATGGCGTGTTGACGCGCAGCGAAGGCGTAATCCTGCTACTTGGTTTCGTCGGCATGCTCGCCTTCCTGTTGCTGCGTGCGCGCAATGAACCTGCGGAATTGCAGGCGACGATCGCCGCCTACGCGACGACCCGCGCGGATTTCGCCATGAATCTATTGCGCGTGGCCATCGCCATCGCCTTGTTGTACTTCGGCGCGAAGTTCGTCGTGCAAAGCGCACCGACCGTCGGCGTGTCACTGGGTTTGAGTCCGTTGTTGACTGGCCTGTTGCCGGTCGCGATCGGGACTGCGTTACCGGAAATAGCAGCCGCAATCGCCGCCGCACGTCGCGGACAGGGCGACATGGTCGCCGGCCACGTCATCGGTTCCAGCCTGTTCAATCTGCTGGTGGTGCTGGGCGGCATGGCCGCGTTCCGCGATCTGCCGGTACCGGTCTCGTTGGTGCGGTTCGAATTGCCGGCGGCGCTCGCGTTCGCCTTGGTGTTGTATCCGATGCTGCGCAGCGAACTGCGGATCAGCAAGCGCGAAGGCGGGATTCTTGCCGTCGCATTCCTGGCGTGGATGGTGTGGCAGCTGTTCCTGCTGCGCTGAG
>JAYTAY010000084.1:0-4952 GCA_043737255.1 Luteimonas sp. | reverse complement strand
CGGAACGACCCCGGGTCCGGTCGCGGTCGCCATCGATGTGCGCCTGGGCGAAGCGGTCAAGGTCCGTCGCGCGGATGTCGGCATCGCCGGCGATGGCGGCGATGACCGCTATCTCGAAGAAGAGGTCGCCGCGTTCGTGCCGCAGCCCGGCGCGGTGTTCGACCACGCCGTTTACGAGCGCAGCAAGGCGCAGATCACGCGGCGGCTCGCCGAGCGCGGTTATTTCGATGCAGATTTCACCAAACGTAAAGTTGAAGTCACGCGCGCGGAGAACGCCGCCGACATCGACCTGCGCTGGAACAGCGGCGATCGTTACGACATGGGCGCGGTGACGTTCACGCAAACGCCCGAGCGCATCATCCGCGAAGACCTGCTCGGCAAATTGATTTACTGGGACGAAGGCGACTACTACCACCAGGGCCGTCTCGATCGCCTGCGCAAATCGCTGGTGTCGCTGGATTACTTCAGTCGCATCGACATCGAACCGCAACCGGAGAACGCAACGCAGGACAAGCGCGTGCCCGTGCAGGTCACGCTGACGCCGGCCAAGCGCAGCATCTACACCGCCGGCGTCAGTTACGGCACCGACAGCGGTGGTGGCGTCATCCTCGGAGCGGAACGGCGTTACCTGAATTCGCGCGGGCACAAGGCGCTGGCGCAACTGGACTATGCGCAGAATCGCAAGACGTTGACGTTGCAATACCGCGTCCCCGCATTCGCATGGCTGGATGGCTGGTACACCGCAAGCCTGCAAGCCGCCGATGAACAGACCGACTACATCGACACGCGCCGACTGGAACTGGTCGGCAGCCGCAGCGGCGAGATCAACCGGTACCTGACCGCGATCGCGTCGCTGCATGCGCTGCGCGAACGCTGGGCCTACACCGGCACCGAAGACAATCCGCTGTATCGATTCGCGACGTTCACCTATCCGTCGTTGCGCGCGGAATACATCGACGCCGATGACAGGATGTACCCGCGCGATGGCCTTGGCGGCACGCTGCTGCTGCGCGGCGGCGTGGAAGGCGCGGGCTCCGACGCCAACTTCGCGCAACTGCATCTCGGTGCGCGCTGGTTCAAGGGGCTGGGCGAACGCAGCCGCCTGCTGCTGCGCGGCGAAGTGGGACATACCTACACCGATGCGCTGGTGGACATTCCGCCGAGCCTGCGCTTTTACGCCGGCGGCGACCGCAGCATCCGCGGTTATGCGTATCGCGAGGTCGGGCCGCGGATCAATGGCGGCACGCGCGGCGATGCGTTTGCGCTCGGCGCCAAGAACGTGGCCACGGCCAGCGTCGAGTACGAACAATATTTCAGTGGCGCATGGGGAGGTGCGGTGTTCGTCGATACCGGCAGCGCATTCGACGTCGCGCCGGACTGGCGCACCGGTATCGGTGTCGGCCTGCGCTGGAAATCGCCAGTGGGGCCGGTGCGCATCGATCTTGCACACGGGCTCGACGATCCGGATTCGTCGTTTCAGTTGCACATCAACATCGGTGCGGACCTGTGAGCGCCGCCACAGCGATGACCCCGGAAGAACGCCGCACGGCGCGCCGCATCATCGCCAGGCGCTGGGCGTTGCGTTCGCTGTTGGGCACGGTCGCATTAGCGGCACTGCTGGCGGTGGTCGCGTACTGGTTGCTCAACACCATTGGCGGTCGCGACCTGTTGCTGCGGCAGATCGTCGCGCGTTTGCCGGCAGGCACAACGTTGACGTGGCGCGCCGCTGAAGGTCCTGCCGCGGGGCCTCTGACGCTGCACGACGTGCGCTTCGTGCAGCGTGGTTGTCCCGACAAGGATGGCGAAGTGGTGGCGTTTGGCGTTTGCAGCAATCCTCACACCTTGATTTTCACTGCACAACGCGCGGTGCTCGATCCCGCCATCCGTCCGTTGCTGGGACGCCGCCTGCGGCTGGATGCACTGCACATCGAACGCGCCACGCTGGAAATTCTTGAAACCGACGATCCCTTCGAGTTGCCGCGCTGGCCGGACGTACTGCCGCAGATCACGCCGCCGCTGGCGTTGCAGGCAGACACGATCCGCGTCGATGGTTTGAAGGTCACGCAGGACGGACAACCCCTGATCGATATCCGCATGTTGCGCGGCGGACTCGACGCATCGGCAGGCGCGCTGCATGTCGAACACCTCGCGATCGACAGCGATCGCGGCCGCTTCACCCTGCACGGCGATTACGCGCCGAGGGACGATTACGCAACCGATCTCACCGCGAGCGCGGTGTTCCCGGCGCGCAGCGGACGCACGCCGGCCTCAGTCGGGCTGGTGGCGCGCGGCAACCTGCAGACGATGGATGTGGTGATCGCTGGCAACGCGCCGGCGCCGCTGCGCGCTGCACTGACCTTGCGCGCGCCGTCGGTGGATTCGGAAACGCCGCGCTGGACGTTGCGCGCCAACAGCGATGCCTTCGATCCCACCTTGTTGACGGGCGCGGATGCGGGCGAACCGATCGCGTTGAAGCTGCAGGCCGATGGTGTCGGCGGCCGCGCCCGCTTGCAGGGACGCGTTGCGCAAGGCGGCCTGGTCGCGACGCTGCAGCCATCAAAGGTTCAACTGGAGAATCAGGTACTACGCGTGCAGCCGCTGGTCGTCGATGCCTTCGATGGCCGCACCACATTGCGCGGCACGGCCGATTTCAGTGATCCGGCGAGACAGCGGTTCTCGTTTTCGGCCAATGCGCGCGGTTTGCGATTTGGCGCTGCAAGTACGGCCGGCGAAGATATGCCAGTCATCACCGCGAACAGTGACATCGGTATCGCGGGCACGATGAAATCCTGGGCTGCCATCGGTTCCGCGGCACTGACGCGCGACAAACAGACCGCGACAGTGCACTTCGATGGCCGCGGTGATCCCGACAAGTTCACGATCAAGACGCTGCGTGCGCAGATGCCGACCGGCACGCTGGATGCCACCGGCAGCGTCGGCTGGACGCCGCAGTTGAACTGGAACCTCGACACCACGCTGGCCGGTTTCGATCCGGGCTATTTCGCGCCCGGCTGGGATGGCGCGGTCAACGGCCGCATCGCCAGCAAGGGCGCACAGCGCAAGGACGGCGCGTTCGACGCGACCATCGACGTGCCGCAATTGCGCGGACGCCTGCGCGGCCGTGCGCTCGATGGCCGCGGCCGGTTTGCATTGCTGGGGAAGGATGGCGAAGGCGAACTCGCGTTGACGCTTGGCGGTAGCCGCGTCGATGCCAAGGGACGCGTCGGCGATACGCTCGCCGTCGACGCGCGCTTCGCGCCGCTGCAGTTGAACGACCTGCTGCCCGATACCGCGGGTAGTTTGCGCGGCACACTCATGCTTACCGGCGCGCGCAACGCACCGAACGTCGATGTCGACCTGAGCGGCAGCGGCCTGCAGTGGAACGACTACACAGCCGACTCGATGACCGCACGCGGCAAGTTGCCGTGGCGTGGTGGTAGCGGGGCACTCACCGTGACCGCACAAGGCTTGGATGCTGGCATCGCCTTCGACAGCCTGCGCGTGGATGCAAGCGGGGCGGTCGAGAACCTGCGCATTGACGGCGATGCGCGCAGCGACATCGGCGCATTGAATTTTGCAGGGTCGGCCAGCAAGCGCGGCGCCAACTGGCAGGGCTCGCTGGATGCACTGCAACTGGCGCCGGTCAAGGGCGCGGCATGGCAGCTGCAGTCGCCGGCACGGTATGCACAGAGCGGCAGCAATTGGACTCTGTCGCAAAGCTGTTTTGCCTCCAGCGGCGGCGGTGCCTTGTGCGCGAGCGCCGACTGGCCGCGTCGCGGGCTCACGCTGCGCGGCGAACAACTGCCGTTGACACTGGCGACGCCGTATTTACCGGAGCTCGACGACGGCCGGCAATGGCTGCTCAACGGCAACATCGCGCTCGATGCGCGGGTGCGGCCCGCGGGCAATGTGTGGATCGGAACCGCGCAAGTGCGGTCCGCGGCCGGCGGCCTGCGCATGAGTGCAGGCGCGCGCCGCGACCTGATCGCCTACGACAACCTGCTGCTCGATGCCACCTTCACCCCGCAGCGCATCGAAGCGACGCTCGGCGCGGGCTTGAACCAGCGCGGCCGCATCGACGCGCGCATCGCCACTGGCTGGGACGCTTACGCGCCACTGTCGGGCGAGATCGCACTCAACTCCGATGAACTGACGTGGATGGAACTGCTGTCGCCGGACATCGTCGAGCCACAAGGCCGGCTCGCTGGCCGCATCACGCTCGGCGGCACGCGCACGCAACCCACGCTTGGCGGGCAGGCACAGCTGAGCAATTTCCAGACCGAGTTGCCGGCGTTGGCGATCACGTTGACCGACGGCAACGCGCGCATGGACGCGCAAGCCGACGGCAGCGCGCGCATTACCGGCTCGCTGCGTTCGGGCGAAGGCACGCTCAACCTCGATGGCACGCTCGGCTGGCGCGGCGATTCGACGCCGCTCGTGTTGAATGTCCGCGGCAAGAACGTGCTCGCGTCCGACACGCGCGACGTGCGCGCGGTGATCGATCCGGATCTGGTCGTGCGCTACACCGTCGGCCAGCCGCTCGCGGTCACCGGCACGGTCGGCGTGCCGTCGGCGCGGATGGATCTGGAACGGCTGGACGAAGGTGTTTCCGCATCGCCGGACGTGGTGGTGCTGGATCCGGTTGATCCGGAACGCGCACTGGCGACGCCGCTGGTCCTGGACCTGACACTTGCGCTCGGCGATGACGTCCGCCTCAACGGCTTCGGCCTCGATGGCCGGCTGACCGGCGATCTGCGCGTGCGCGCACAACCGGGTCGCGAGATGACCGCCACCGGGGCACTCGATGTCACCGGACGCTACACCGCGTATGGACAAAAACTCGACATCACCCGCGGGCGCTTGAACTGGTCCAACAACGTGATCGCCGATCCGGTCCTCGACATCCGCGCCGAACGCGAGATCGGCGACGTCACCGCCGGCATCGATGTCGA
>JAYTAY010000083.1:0-4952 GCA_043737255.1 Luteimonas sp. | reverse complement strand
GTTCTGTCTTTCGTCGGAGTGCGTCCAATCGCGAGATCCTGATCTTTGTGGGAGCGACGGACGTCGCGACAGGATCTGTCCGCAGCGTCGCGATGTCCTTCGCTCCCACAAGAACAACACAAGCTCGCGGCTCAAGGCGCTCCTGCCGATAGCGCAATGCCGACACCGCGCGCGTGTAAGCTCTTGGACCATGCAGCAAACCGACGATCCCTCGCAAGTCGCCCGCCGCGTGGTCGAGATGAAACTCGAACACCGCGACCTGGACATCGCCATCGCGCGCCTGCAGGCCGACATCCAGGCCGACGAGCTGGCGATCAAGCGGTTGAAGAAACGCAAGTTGTTGCTCAAGGACTGCATCGCGCAACTGGAATCGGCGCTGATTCCCGACGAGCAGGCATAACTCGCCTTCAGTGCGCAGCGCTACTCGCGGCCGCGGCCTTGCCGGCAGAGGAGTCGAGTTCCGCAAGCAACCGGTCAGCAAGCGTGACCAGTGGACTGCGCTCCGACACGGTGGTCACGATCCGGTTGCGGCACGCTTGCGCGCTGGCCCGCGCAGCGGCGAGGGCGCCCCGGGCCTGCAGGAGTTCAGCCTCGATGCATTCCACGCGTGCAACCAGCAGCGGGCTGGGATCGGGATCGCGCACCAGTTCACGCAGCCTGCCCAGATAGTGTTCGGCGCGATCGAATTCGCCCAGTGCGAGGTGCATTGCTGCGAATGCGGTCCAGTGTGGTTCGCGCATGTACGGGAAGTTTTTTTCCATCCCGTGCTCATTGGCCATGCTTGCCAAGGGCGAGAACAGGCGATAAGCAGCAGCGCTGTTTCCCAGCTCCGCTTCCGCCACCATCGTTGTGAGCGCGGCATAGATGGTCCAGTGCTGCCAGCCGGTCTCCTTGAGCAACGCTTCGTGGGTGGGCTTGGCCAGTGTGCGTGCGGCCTGCCAGCGACCTAATGCCAACTCATGCGCGGCCAGGTGTATGCGCGGGACGTGACTCTGCGGGTGATGCGGTCCAGCGATCTTGTCGAACATCCGGGCCGCCTGCTCCAGCCGTTCCCTACCTTCTTCTTCGCGCCCCAGCAGCAGCAGGGCCTGGCCGTGGTCGGCCAGTGCCCAAGCCAGAAGCATGCCGCCGTTGGCGCCGTTCTGGCGACGGCGCGCTTCGACCGTTTCGGCACGGGCGCGCTCCATTCGCGCAATGTCACCAGAGCCTGCATAAGCGACCGCTGTAAACGTCTGGGCGAAGGCGTACAAGTCGTGGTCACTGGAAGCGCGGATGCGCTCCATGCGCGGTTGCAGTCGCGCCAAAGCTTGCTTGTATCGACCCTCACGGGTGTCGGCGAGCGCGAGGAAGACCTCGGGCCGGTCGGGCGCCAGGCCGGCGGCCAGGAAATCGGAGCGGGCCCGTTGGCACTCAGGCACTGCTTGCGTCAGGTCCCCCTGCCATAGCGATGCAGTGCACAGGGTGCCATGGGTTTTTGCGATCGCGATCCTGTCGACCGGGGACGTGCCCCGCAACCCGGCGAGCTGCTTGCGATAGTGCTGCGCCGCCTTGTCGTAGTCGTTCATGCCTTCGTACGCTGCACCGAGCGTGCCGTGGATCGCAGCGGCAACATCGGGCGTGTCGCGGAAACGGCTGTCAATCTCCTTGGCGGCGTTGTCGATGGCCTGACGCAGGGTGACCGCTCCACTGTTGCCCGAATACGGATCCGCCTGTTTGAGCACGCCCTCGGTGAGGAAGTCGACCACGCCGCGGGTCTTGGCCGCCTCGGCCTCGGCGCGGCGCGCGGAAGCTTCGGCGTGTGCACGTGCCTGTGCCGTCTGGCGCTGCTGCCAGACGGACACGGCAAGCACCGCCGCCAGCACCATGCTGCCCGCGATCAGTTGCCGGCGCCGCTGCGTCAGGCGCACGAGTTGTTCGGACTGGTGCGTGGCGGCTAACTCGCGCTCGCGTTCGGCGGCGAGCGCCGTGCGGCGGGCCTCCAGCGAGTTCAACCGTTCGCCCAGTGCGCGCGCATCGATCAGACGCCGCTCCGGGTTGGCGGCTGCCGCCAGCGCGATGTCCTGGCTCAACAACGGATCGGCGACATCGGCTTCCCAGCCGGGCGCCAGCGAACGCCGCAGGTCGCCGACCACCAGCTGGTACACCAGCACCCCGAGCGCGAACACGTCGCTGCGCTGGGTCGGCATCTCCCCGGCGATCACCTCAGGCGCCATGTACAGCAGGCTGCCGGCATGCGGTGACGACATGCTGTCGCCGGCGAGGATGCTCATGGTGATGCCGAGCTCGGCCAGCCGTGGCGATTGCGCTGCTTCGCCGGCGCCGAGGTCCGACAGCACCAGCCGCCAGTCGCTGTCGGCATCCGCGACCGGATACAGGTTTTCCGGCTTGAGGTCGCGGTGGATGATGCCGATCTCGTGCAGCGTGGCCACCACGTCGCACAGCCGCGCACACAGTTGCAGTCGCGCCGGCAGGTCCAGGCTGTGCAGCCCGCCGCGCTCGGCCGTCCAGTCGGCCAGGTTGCCGTGTTCGAAAAACGGCATTTCGAGGAAGAACGGTGACTGGCTCAGGTTCCAGTCGAGCACGGGCGCCACATCGGGCAACTCGCCTTTCACCGCGCGGATGTAGCGCGCCAGCGCGATCTCGCGCTTGAGGCTGCGCAGGCCGGCCTCGCTGGTCGCCAGCTTGACCGCGCGTGCATCGCCGTTGCCGGACTGGGCGAGGAAAATAACCCCGGCGCTGCCTTCGCCCAGACGTCGGGCCAATCGCCAGCCGGGCCGGTGCGGGAGCGGGTCGCCCGGATGTAGGTGTCCGGCGCCGTGCGGATGTGCGGGCACTACATCGGCGGGGGCGGCGCGGAAGCGCACCGCGGCGGCGAGCCGGTAGCCATAGCCATGCACGGCGCGGAGCGTCTCACCGTCGGGGCCGAGCGCTTGGCGCAGGCGGCTGACCGCCTTGGCGAGAGAGTTTTCGGAAACGATGCGGCCTGGCCATCCGGCCTCCAGCAGTTCGTCCTTGGTCACCACTTCGCCGGCGTGGCGCAACAGCGCCAGCAGCACGTCGTAGCTGCTGCGGTCGAGTTCGACGTGGCTGCCGGCCACGCGCAGCGCCGCCAGCTGCTCGTCCAGCGTGGCGTCACCAAAGTGCCAGGTGCCGGCGCGCAGCGGATCCGCTGGTGCAGGAATCGGCGGCGTCGAAAAAAAATCTTGAGGCACCACGGCCCCTTCCGTAGCAAGGCGCACAGCATGGCCGCACGCGGCTGTGCAGACAACCCGGCGTCACCGGAACAGTGACGGCGGATGGTGAATTCAGAACCCTTCAGAACTTTTCAGAGCCAGGCAAAGATTGCGCGCATGGCGGATGCGTCAATGCGCCCCGGCAGGACACCGCCACCGAACAATCACCGCGACGGCAGGGGGCCGGGCGATGCACGCAAGCGTGGGGACGCACATCCGTGACCTGATCGAAGCCGCCCATCCGGGCCGGCGCTGGCAGGACGTCGTCCTCGCCGCGCAGCTCGACACGGCCGACGCCTTGGCGTCCGCCATCGGCGAGGGCCGCCTGAACCGGCACAGCTATCAGCACTGGCTGGCGACCGAATCGGCGCTGTGCCGGCTCAATGCGCTGGCCATGGAGGCGTTGTCGGCGTGGCACGGCGCGCAGCCGACATTGCGTTCCGCCGCGCAGGGCTGGTCCACCGCGCTGCGAGCGGACGCGCTGGCGGCAGCGGCCGATGTGCGCTGGATCGGTGGGACCACCGCGGCGATGCCGCCCCAACTCGGCACGTGGCAGACGTTCCTGGAATCGGCCTGCCTCTCGGCACGCGCCGGCGAGGCGCTGGGCGCGATCGTGCTGCATGTGCGGCTGATGCGCGGCCCGATGCGCGAGGCGATCGCGGCCATCGCCGAGCTGCCCTTCGCCGCCGGCGACAGCTGCAGCTATCTGCTCCAGCGCCGGCAGCCCGAAACCGGCCCCGACCATCATGGCCGCGAGGCGTTGCTCGATGCGTACTCGGGCGCCGCACTCGCCGTCGGTGCGCAGCGCGCCGCAGAGTGGTACCGCGCGGCGTTGGTCTCGGTGCTGATACCTAAATGCAGGACAGGGCTTCACAACGTCGCGGAGATAGCTGGATGAACGAGATGTCAGTTACGCGGTACAGCACTGTGCGCAGCATCTCGGCGTCGCCGAGTGATGTCGGTTCAACCACATTTTCACGGGCGGCGTTCGCCGCAGAAAGGGGACAACATGAGCTTTGACCGATTGCGCCGCAGAGCGCGCCTTGGGCTAGCTGCGTTATTGCTGGCTTGTGCCGTGTTGTTGCCAGCACTGGCTTTCGCGCATACACCTGCAGCTGGCGCTGTGCCCGATGGGCAGGGTGCCGTCATCGCGCTGGCGGCGGGCGGGGATCACACCTGCGGCCTGCGTGCGGACGGCAGCGCGCTGTGTTGGGGAGCCGACAACGGCTTCGGCGAGAACACCGTACCGGCGGCTGCGAGGTTCAGCGCGTTGACCGTGAGCGGTTCCCACACCTGCGGTTTACGCGCGGACGGCAGCGCGCTGTGCTGGGGGAGAAACGATGCCGGCCAAAGCGCGGTGCCCACAGGGTCAACCTTCACTGCGCTGACATCGGGGCTCATCCACACCTGCGGCCTGCGCGTGGACGGCGGCGCACTGTGTTGGGGCAGGAACGACAGTGGCCAGACAGCGGTGCCGACGGGTGCGACGTTCACAGCGTTGGCAGCGGGAGGGTTGCACACCTGCGGCCTGCGCGCGGACGGCAGCGCACTGTGTTGGGGCAACAACGCCTATGGCCAGACGACGGTGCCGACGGGTGCGAGATTTATCAAGCTCGAGCTGGGCGACCATCACACCTGCGGCCTGCGCGCGGACGGCAGCGCGCTGTGCTGGGGGACCAATGGCGCCGGCCAGACCACGGTACCGGCGGGAATGGTCTT
>JAYTAY010000082.1:0-4953 GCA_043737255.1 Luteimonas sp. | reverse complement strand
AAACGTTTGGCGAGTCGCTGTTTGGCTGGGCCGGACGTCAGGCCTTTGGACCTGCGCAGTACGTGGTGGCCGCATTGAGTTTGCTGATCCTGTTCGTGGTGCTGCTGCGGGTGCTGTCGATCACGATGGCGCTGTTGCAATACCACGGCTTCAGGTTGAGCGAGCACGGCCGCCGTCTCACCGTCGACCGCGGCCTGCTGACCCGTCTGCGCACCAGTGCGACTCGACGGCGTATCCAGGCGTGGACGCTGGAGGAAGGCCTGCTGCATCGTCTGTTCAAACGACGCACCCTGAAAATCGATACCGCCGTCGCCGAAACCGGCAACGAGAAGCGGGCCTTGAAGGAACTCGCGCCGATCGCGACGCCGGATGCCTGCGACGCACTCATCCAGCACTTGCTGCCCGCGATCGCATGGCCAAGGCCGGGCTGGCAGCCACTGCATCGCAACGCATCGTGGCGTCTGTTCGTGCCGGGCGTACTGTTCGCGCTGGTATTGACGTCGGTGTTGACGTGGCGTTTCGGTGTCTGGGGATTGCTGGGTCTGCTGTGGCTGCCGTGGTCCTGGATTCAGTCCACGCAACACGCGCGCCGCGCCGGCTACAACGTTGACGACGACGTGATCGCGGTGCGCGGCGGCTGGTGGTCGCGGCATTGGCGATTTGCCGAACTCGACAAGTTGCAGGCCCTGCAAGTGTCGCGTTCACCGATTGACCGCCGGTTCGGCATGGCCACATTGCATCTGGATACCGCAGGTGCATCGGCGATGACGCCACCGTTGCGGATTCGTTACCTGCCTGAAGCCGAGGCCGACGCTCTTTACCGGAGGCTCGGCGCGATCATCGCCAGGCGCAAGCTGCAATGGTGAGCAGCATGGAAGGTCACATCTTGGCAAACAGCGCCATCCTGGTGGTCGGCGGCGCCGGTTACATCGGTTCGCACATGGTCAAGCTGCTGCAACACGCCGGCTACACACCGGTCGTCGCCGACGATCTGAGCGCCGGCCATCGCGAGGCGGTGCACACGGCGCAACTGCACGTCGGCGACATCGGCGATGCCGCGTTCGTCGATGCGTTGCTGGGCGAGGTCAAGCCGGCGGCGGTGATGCATTTCGCCAGCTTCATCCAGGTCGGCGAGTCGGTGGCTGATCCGGGCAAGTACTACCGCAACAACGTTGGCGCGACCCAGATGCTGCTCGACGCGATGCGCGCGCATGCCATCACGCGCTTCATCTTCTCCTCCACCGCCGCCATCTTCGGCGATCCGGTGTACGTGCCCATCGATGAGGCCCATCCCAGACAACCGATCAATCCCTACGGCCGCAGCAAGTGGATGGTCGAGCAGATGCTTGAGGATTACGACACCGCCTACGGTCTGAAATCCGTATGCCTGCGCTATTTCAATGCCGCCGGCGCGGACCCGGATGGCGAACTTGGCGAATGCCACGAGCCCGAAACCCATCTGATCCCGCTGCTGCTGCAAGTGGCATCGGGACGCCGTCCGCACATCACCGTGTACGGCGACGATTACACGACGGCGGACGGCACCTGCATCCGCGATTACGTCCACATCGTGGATCTGTGCAATGCGCACCTGCTGGCGCTGGAGCAATTACTGGCGGGCGGCGAAAGCGGCCGTTACAACCTCGGCAACGGCAACGGGTTTTCGGTCAGCGAAGTCATCGATGCGGTTCGGCGCGTGACCGGGCAGGAGATTGCCGTCGTGCACGGTGAACGACGCGCGGGCGATCCGCCAGTACTGGTTGCGGATGCGCGACATGCGCGCGCGATGTTGCAGTGGGCGCCGTGTTATCCCGACCTGGACACGATCGTGGCGCACGCATGGAACTGGGAACGCCAACAGCATTGACTTCGTAGGCTGGGTTGGCCCCATCAAGCCAGCGCTTTTGACTTGCATGCTTGCTGGGTTGATGGAGCCAACCCAGCCTACGTTTCGATCCGGTCCTGGCTGCGCGCCAGCGACAGGAACAATGCCTCATAGCGTTGATTCATCAACTCGCGACCATGCCGCGCCAACGCAGTAGCGCGCGCGGCCGCGCCGAGTCGTGCGGCTTCCGCAGGTTGGGTCAACAGAATCTCCAGCGCATCCGCCAACGCAACCGGATCGCCGGGCGCGACCAGGCGGCCATCTTCACCATCGGTGATCACTTCGCGCACGCCCGGCACGGCACTGCCAACCACCGCGCAACCCGCCGCCATGCCTTCGATCAACGCCAATGGCATCCCTTCGTAATGCGTGCTCAGCACGAAGATGCGGTGCCGCATCAACAACGCGGGGACGTCGCGGCACAGGCCGAGGAATTGCACCTGATCGCGCAGTCCCAGTTGCTCAGTGAGTTCTTCGAGCGGGCGTCGATGCATGGCTTTGCCTCCGCCTGCGAACAAAAGTGGTGGTCGCAATCCACGATCACGCAGCAGCGCAACCGCGCGCAGCAACGTCGCATGATCTTTCTGTTTGGCGAAACGCGCGGTCATGACGATGCCTGCAACGCGTTCGGCCATCACAGACGCTTCGGCATCGGCATACGCGTCGAGACGAATGCCGTTGGGAATCGCGATGGTCTTGTCCGCCGGCATGCCCATCTCCAGCAGTCGCAACCGAACGCCTTCGGAACAGCCGACGATGCGTGCGCTGCGCTGCGCCAGCCACAGCGCCTGTTTCAGCCGCCAGGCCGTGTAGCGTTCGCGCGTGTTGTGCTCGACGTGTACCAGATACGGTACGTTGGCCAGCAGGCCGGCATAGCGCCCCCACAGATGTTCGCTGAAGCCGTGCGCGACGAGGACGTCCGGCCGGAACCGTTTGCATATTCTTATCAGGCTCCAGATCGTCGCCGCATGCGACCACCCGGCGACTATCTCGACCGGTGTATTGGAACGCTCAAGTTCGGCGATCCGCGCAGGGTCGGTGCGCCATTTGCGTCGCAACACCAGCAACGGTTCGATGCGGCCGCTGGCACGCGCCGCGTTGACCAGTGCAATCGCCACCTGGGTTGCGCCGCCGGAGAATCCGCCAGTGACGAAATGCAGGACGCGCACGGGCGAATCGACGCCGGAGTCTGTATGAGAGAACGGCTGGCTCATGCATCGAGTCTACCGCGCGCTTTACGGCAATCTGTAGGAGCGCACCTGGGCGCGATGGCCTTACCGGTAAAGCCTCATCGCGCCCAGCTGCGCTCCTACAAAAAAAGCAGCGCCGGTAGGTGCATATACTCGCGGCTCATTCACCGGTTCACACACATGTCCGAACCCCTGCCATTGTCCGGCGTCGTCATTACCAAGAACGAGGGCGACCGCATCGGACGCTGTCTCGCATCGATGCTGGCGGTATGCACGGAGGTCATCGTGCTGGACTCGGGATCGAGCGACGACACCGTTGCCATCGCCCGCGAACTTGGCGCGCGCGTAGAACATCAGCCGTGGCGCGGATTTGCCTCTCAGAAGAATGCCGCGATTGCCTTGGCGACGCAGCCGTGGGTGCTGCTGCTGGATGCCGACGAATGGCTGGAACCGCCTGCGCAACGGACGATGCGGGATCTGTTCGCGGGCGAGATCGAACAGGCCGATGTCTGGTTGCTACTGCGCTGCACGCGATTCCTGGGCCATCGTCTCCGCGCCGGCAGTTTTGCGCGCGAGCCGATCCAGCGTTTGTTCCGAGCACGCCATCGCCATGTGCTGCAACCGGTACACGAATATCTGGACCTCACGAACAGCCGCGTGCGCCTGTCCGACATCGTGCTGGAACACGACACCGCGCGCAGTGCCGGGGAATATTGGGAAAAGCTGCAGGGGTATGCGCGGTTGTGGGCGGCCGAGCAACGACAACGCGGAAGAACAGCGTGGCCAGGACGTGGTGTGTTGGCCGCAACCGCGTACCTGTTGAAGAACGTCGTGGTACGCGGCGGCTTCATCGATGGCGTTCAGGGATTGCGCTTCCACTGGTTGCACGCACGCTACGCCAAACTGAAATACGACTTGCTGCGCTGTGCTGACACGTCGTAGCTGCTGCCAAGTCTAGTAGAGCGGAGCTTGCTCCGCTCTACTAGGCCAAGGCATGTTGGCGAGGAGCCTGCATGCAGTGAACTATCGGTCGCCAACGCACGGTATTGGGACAGTCGTCGTATCCAGTAAATACCACTGCCGACGATTCGCAGTTCCCACCAGTTGCCGCGCATCGCGTCGAACACAGTTGCCGATGACCTCTTCGAGTACGAAGAGACGGCGCGACTGCGGCGCGACGTGGAGCCATGCCACTGCATCGGCGAACTGGTCAGCTGGCAAACGCTTGAAGCCGAATTCCTTCGTCGGCCCGACCGCCTGCAGCAGATTCTGTTCGCGCCACCCGACCAAGCCGATCTCGGTTTCCGGGCCGGCCATAGCGCGCGCACGTTGCATCACACCTCGCGCCGAATTCTCATTGTCGAGCAACAACGCGGTGCCGGTGAACAAGCCCACGACCAGCACCGCCAGTGCCGTCGCAGCGGCCCGCAACAGGTGCCGGCGCAACAACAGCACGCTTGCGAGCATCACCGTACCGAGTGCGCAGAGCAGCCACCACAACTGATCCGCCGATGCCGCCAATCCGCGTTCGGCCTCGATCTTCAGCTCGAAGCGTGGCTCTGCCGACAAGGCCATCACCCCGGCCGCCATGAACGTAATGCCGAGTATGACGACCAACGCCATCAGCAATTTACGAAAACATTTCAGGCCGGCGATTTCATCGAGAAACGGCGCCGCGGCCAACGCCACCATCGGCAACATCGGCAGGATGTACATGTCACGTTTGCCGGGACTGGCGCTGAAGAACAGCAGCACCAGCAGTGACCACGCCAGAGGCAACCACACGCGTGCATCGCGCGCGCGCAGCGCGCGCGCCCAACGCGGCAGCAACCACGGCAATGCCAATGAAAACGGCAGCCAGAATCCGGCGATCACACC
>JAYTAY010000081.1:0-4954 GCA_043737255.1 Luteimonas sp. | reverse complement strand
TAATTGGCAATTCATTTCCTTTCTCTGTCAACTTGCCCGTCACAGTTGAGGTCAGCTCCTTGCAGTGCCAACTTGGTAGCGTGCAGCATGGAGCACATGATTCATTTGTACCGCTCACAGTTGTTGGCATTGCGTGAGCGCGCCTGGCAATTCATTCAAGCCGAAGCCGCTTCGCGGGTGGGCTTAAACAGGCGTCAGGCGCTGGAGGAAGCATATCCAAAGACTGGAAATGGCTCCCCTTTCATCTGGGCTTGCTCAAGCTTTGGTATGCCGTCGCGTTTGCGCTTTTCTGGATCATTGGCCTGGGCACCGCGTTTTATCTCAACGGCGGCACCAAGGACTTGGAACACCCCGTGGCGTTGCTCCTCGCCGGCGTGGTGCTGGCCGTGACCGGGTTTGGCACTTGGGCGTTGGCGACCGATGACCGCATCTGGCAATGCGTCATCCGTCCCGGCGTCGAGAAGCCATCCCATTCAACCCTCCTCCGCTTCAGCGCCTATGTCCTTGGCAAATCGGCTTCCTGGCGTTGCTGAAAGGCGTGCTGCGGATTGCAGGCATCATCTGACGCTTGAATCAAGCCGATGCGTTGAATGGGCGCCGTATTGGCCCAGACCCATCAATGGGCTTCCCTCACGCATCGATGGCTTCCCTGACCCCATCGTTGGCTTCCCTGACCCCATCGTTGGCTTCGCAGACCTCATCGATGACTTCCCGCACCCCATCGATTGCTTCCGCGACCCCATCGTTGGCTTCAGGAATAAAAAAAGCCGCCCGAAGGCGGCTTTTTATCAAACACATCCCAACCGCTAGAACTCCTGCGAAAACCTGATCCCGAATGTCCTCGGCTGCGTGCTGACCGTGTACGGCTGGAAACCGCAGACCAATGTCGGGCATTGAGCGAAGCGTGCCAGCTCGGTTCGTTTGTCGAAGGCGTTCTTGAGATAGAAATCCAGCGCCCAGTTGTTCTTCCTGAAGCCGGCAGAGAGATCCGTCAGCGTGTAGGCATCCAGGTCGCCGAGCAACTTTCGTTCGGCATCACGCAGATCCGTCGTTCGATCACCCTGGTGGAACACCGCCGCCTGGAAGTGAGCCTCGTATTCGCCGATGTCCCATGCGTAACGGCCGGTGAGATTACCCTTGAATTCCGGCGTGATCGGTAGCCGCGTCCCCGCGCTGGCCTGCGGACCGGACACCGGGTCTCCAGTTTGCGGGTTGATGGTGCCGGTTGGGCAACGGGTTTCGGGCTGGCCGCCGACATCGTTGAACCCGCAGTAATCCGCCTGCAACTTCGAGTCGTACCAGGCGAAGCCACCCGAAATCCTCAAGTTGTACGTCGCCGCCCAATTCAGGTCGATCTCGACGCCATCAATGCGCGCCTTGTTGGCATTGCGGATCTCTGTCAATCCGTTCTGCCCAAGATACGAGAACTGGAAGTCATCCCACTCCTCACGGAACACTGCACCGTTCAGCGTCAAACGATTGTTGGCCCAACTCGTCTTCCATCCCAACTCATGGTTGGTCAGGAAGTCCGACAGATAAGGCGGGATGGTGCCTCGTCGATTGATGCCGCCGGGACGATACCCTTCCGACCATGTGGCGTAGACCATCTTGGTGTCGTCGATTTCGTAGGTGACATTGAAGCGTCCGATCGTGTCCTTCTCTCGCAATTCCTTGTCCAGGTTGATACACGGTGCCCCGTTGAAGTCTTCCTGCGAAAAACATTGGCTCTCGCCGGTGGATCCGCTGAATCCGGCACCGAAACCAAAGAACCCCTTGAGCCCGTTGTGGTTCTTGAAATGACGGGCTCCACCGGTGACGGTGAGTTTGTCGGTGATGTCGAAGGACACTTCTCCAAACACAGCCTCATCGCGATCGCTGCGTTCCTGCGCGGTCAGCCAGATGGTGTCTTCAAAACCAGGCACTGAAATCGACGTGGCCAGGTTGTCCACGCGATAACGCTGGAAGATTTCATGGTCCTGCTGCTGCCAGAACAATCCGCCGACGAAACGGATCCTGTTTTCCGCTGGCGATGAAATGCGTAATTCATGACTGCGCTTGCGGTAACCATCTTTGGCCTGGATGTATTGCGCCGGATTGATCAGGTCGCCGTTGTCGTCATAGAAATACGCGCCATAGCCAGCCAAGGTGTCATACCAGAAACCGTAATCGTTGTAATCGGCCTCGGAATCGACTTCGCGCGTGAGGTGCGAGAACGCATACACCAGATCGAAGTTGCCGATCTTGCCCTCGACCGTGAGTGCAGCCTGCGTCCAGCGATCCTTAGAAGATTCCGGATAGAAATGCGTCACCGCAAGATCGCCCACTTTTGGGTCATATCCCCGGCTGCCACCTGCCACAAGTTTCTGCGCGATCAGCGATGGGGAGATTGTCCAGTTGTCATTGAGGTCCAGCCGCAGCGCCGCACGTGCGCCGAACGTATGCGCGTCGTTGTAATCCTCATCCACCTTGTTGGCGTTGTCGATGGTGATGCCCGAGGTCGGGAACGTACGCGTGCCGCGGACGTTGTCCACATAACCCGCATCGTTTTTCTCCCAACCGACGAGGCGAATGGCGGTGTGGTCATTGATCGGCAGGTTGGTGAATCCCTCGACCACATGACTGATGCCGCCACCTTCGATCGCGCTGACCTCGACCCCGTAACCGGAGGCGAATCCCGACGGATCGGGCTTGTTGGTGATGATGCGCAACGTACCCGACTGCGAGCTGGCGCCGTATAGCGTGCCCTGTGGGCCGGCGAGCGCCTCGACGCGCTCGATGTCGTACATGTGGATGTCGAGCGAACCCGACGCCGAGGTGATCGGCTGCTCGTCCAGGTACACGCCCACGCTGGGTTGGGAGCCGGAATGGTTGCCGTCGCCGCCGCTGACCACGCCGCGCATGTAGACCTGCACGAAACCGGGGCCGGAGAACACGCCACCACCCGCAGTGCCGTAGGAGAGGCTGGGAATGAGCTTGGCGTAATCGTCGAAGTCGGTGACGTGTTGTTGTTCCAACTGCTCGGTGCTGATGGCCTGGATGCTGATCGGCACCTTCTGCAGGTTCTCCACGCGCTTCTGCGCGGTGACGGTCACCGTGTCCAGCGTGACAGCACGATCAGTCGCCTGCTCCGTCTCAGGCGTTTGTGTCTGCGGCTGTGTCTGCGCCCAAGCCGTGCTACTGAACGCAACACAGATCGCCACCGCCAGCGGCAATCGTGTCAACCTCGAAGGATGGTTTCCTCTGACGACTTTCTTTGCTGCCTGTTGCATGCTCCGCTCCTTGTGTGGGTACTAATCAGTTGTTTGTGCAAGTAGTGCGTGTGGAAATTCTGGTGTTTCCGGATACGGCTCCAGTACCGGCCCCAGCGCGTCCTTGAGTGGCCCCAGCCACGCTTCGTAATGCCGCCAGTGATCGATGCCTTCGCGATAGATCGGTTTACGCACCTGCTCGGAACTTGCAGTGCGCACCGGGCGGTCGTTCTCGAAGAAACGCAGGCACTGCGCCTCGAACGGCAGCCCGCAGTAATCGAGCAGGCGTCGCACCTCGGCCTCGGTGTCATCGACCATGGTTTCGTAGATCACCCGGTGCACCCGTCCCGGTAGTACATCGTCGTAATGCGCCATCAACTCGACGTAATCGCGGTAATAGCGGCCGATATCGTCGAGGTCGTAGGTGAAGTTCTGTCCACGCGCGAAATGCTGCTTGAAACCCGAGAAACAGCAGGCCAGCGGATGCCGGCGGGCGTCGATGATGCGGGCATTGGGCAACGCGAGATGGATCAGCCCGATATGCGCGAAATTATTCGGCATCTTGTCGATGAAGAACGGTGCATCGGTCTTGCGCTGCACGCGGGTGCGTTGCAGGTACAACTCGCCGAGGCCACGCAGTTCTTCGGCGTCGAGGCTGGCGAGGATGTCGTGGTACGGCGTGGTCTGCGGCGACTCCGTGCGCAGGCGCAGTGCACGTGTAATTGAAATGATTTCCGGCAGCTCCATGGTCCCTTCGACCGCGGAATGGCTGGACAGGATCTGCTCGATCAGCGTGGAACCGGCGCGCGGCAGGCCGACAATGAAGATCGGGTCGCGTGCGTCCGCGCCGGCGCCTTCGCGTTGCCGGAAAAATCCGCGCGAGTAGACCCGTTTCGAGCGCTGGGTGCGTGCCGATGTTTCGTCTGCACTGTAGGGCACCAGCGTGCGGCGGATCGCGTTGCCTTGCAGGTAATGCTGGAACGATTCGGCGTATTCCCCCACATCCTCCAGCGCCTTGCCGATGGCGAACTCGAAATGGTGGCGGTGTTCGGCGTCAAGGTCGGATCGATCCAGCTGGCGACGCATCGCCTGCAGGTCATCGGCGTCGAAACGAACCGTCTTGAGGTTGGCCAGGCTCCACCAGGCGTCGCCGAAACCCGGGTCGAGTTCGATGCTCTTGCGATAGGCGGCGATGGCCTGGTCCTGGCGCCCCGCCGTCTTCAGCGCATGGCCGTAGCTCATCCAGATCCTGGCGTGCCTGGGATACACCTTGAGGATGCCGGCGTACAGCTCGATGGCCGGTTCGTAATCGCCGATCCGGCACAGGATCACAGCCTTGAGATTGCAATAACCCGGATTGGCCGGCTCGATCGCCAGCAAGGTTTCGATCTCGCACAGCGCCTCGGTCTGCTTGTTGCCGCGGTTCAACACCAGCGCGTAGTTCTGGCGCGCGGCGTGGAAGCTCGGCGCAAGTTCCAGGCAACGCGCCAGCAAGTGCTCGGCATCATCATCGCGGCCCAGCCGCGCCGCGACTTCGGCCAGCATACGGATGGCAGCGACGTCGGTCGGCGCCTTCTTCAGGTGCGCGCGCAACTGCGCTTCGGCATCGGGGATGCGGTTGTCGCACAGCGCCGTCGCAGCGGCCAGCAAACCTGGATCGCGGGTCGAGAATTTGATGTGATTGGCATAGGCCGCGTCGGCGCCTT
>JAYTAY010000080.1:0-2032 GCA_043737255.1 Luteimonas sp. | reverse complement strand
GAGCGTCGGGGCTGAGGCCCCTCCCACAAGTGCAAGCCAAAATCACCGTTTCAATGCGTCGCGAATCTCGCGCAACAACAGAACATCTTCAGGTGTTGCCACCGCGACCTCGACCGGCTTCTTCATGCGGTTATAGACCCGCAGCACCATGAAGATGACGAAGGCAATCAACGCGAAATCCAGCGCGGTCTGCAGGAAAACGCCGTACTTCACCGCCACCTCGGCAACAAGTTCCTTGCCCGCAGCATCGAACTGCGCAGGCTTGAGCACGTATTTCCAGTCCGACAGATCGATGCCGCCAATCGCCATGCCGATCAACGGCATCACGATGCCATCGACCAGCGCGGTGATGATCTTGCCAAACGCCGCGCCGATGACGACCGCGATGGCGAGATCAAGGACGTTGCCGCGCGCGATGAATGCCTTGAATTCACTGACCATGCCCATTGCAGTTTCCTCGCTGGTTGTCAGGATCCCCGATCGTCAGCCTACACCGCGTCGCGTGCAGCCACGACCTTGCCGCGCAGTTCGACGATGTCATCCAGACTTGCCAGAAAACTGTCGCCGGCATGCAGCGGGCCGACGCCGGCCGGCGTGCCCATGAAAACAAGATCGCCCGCGCGCAACGCATACAGCTTCGACAACGCGTGCAGGATGTCGGGTACATCCCAGATCAGGTCGGACAACGCGCCGCGCTGCCGCATCTCGCCATTGACCTGCAACGACAACACGCGCGGCGCGAGATCGCCGACATCACCTGCGCGCACCAACTCGCTGACAGGCGCTGAATGATCGAAGGCCTTGCCGGTATCCCACGGCAAGCCTTTTGCTTTCGCTGCCGCTTGCAGATCGCGACGGGTCAGATCCAGGCCGATGCCGTAGCCGAAGATCAACTCGTTTGCATGATCGGGATCGATCAAGCCAGGCGCTGCATCCTTGCCCACTGCAACCACCAGTTCCACTTCGTGATGCAGGTCGTTGGTGCCCGGCGGATACGGCACGACGCCATCGATGACGATGGCATCCGCTGGTTTGAGGAAGAACACCGGCTGCCCGCGATCGGCTTTGGAGGCAGGCGCAGTCGCACCCATCTCCCGCGCATGGTCCGCGAAATTGCGGCCGACGCAATAAATCCTGCGCACGGGGAACATGTCTCCACCGCGTACCGGAATGCGTGGTTGTGGCGCGCAGGGAATCACATCGGTCATCGCGATCTCCATGACAGTGAAACTCATTGAACCGTCATCCCCGCGAAAGCGGGATGACGTGAAGGGTTGAGTTTTTCTCGAACGCCAGAACAATCACGACAGCTTCGGCCGGATGCGATTAAGCAGTCTCAACGCGACAGCGGCAACGCCGAAGTCGTGCTCTTGCGCACCACTCGATAATCCGCATCGACAATGCGCGCATCACGCGCCACCGGCTTACCCCGTTGCCGCACCAGGCGATAAAGCAGGCCACCGGCAATCATCGCCGCGCCGACGAATACGCTCAAGAACACCAGCACCACCAGTACGGCGACGCCGAGTAATCCCAATGTGAGCCGCATCAATGGATGTCGTGGCTTGCGTGGCGCAAACGCGCTGCGGATACGGGCGCTGTCGAAGCGAAAGGCGGGGGCGGACATAGGCGGCGGCATGACACAATTCGGCAATATTGCCGGAACGCGCAGTATCCGGCTTCCTCTGGTTCCCGTGTAAGAACTTCGTTAAGAACTTCGTGAATGAGGACTGTAGTTCATGCCACTCATCGCATTCAGTGCACTGGAAGACGGGGGCTTTGCCGAGATCGAGGCGGTGCTGGATGGCGATGCTGAATCACTGATCCTGTACCGCGATGGCGACACCGTCCGCGCATGGCTGAACGTCTGCCCGCATGCAGGCCGCCGCCTCGACTGGGCGCCGGGGAAATTCCTGAAGAGCAAGGAAGGGTTGCTGGTGTGTGCGGTGCATGGTGCCAGCTTCGAGTTGCTGCACGGCGAGTGCGTTGCAGGGCCGTGTCGTGGCGCGTCGTTGTGCGCGGTGCAGGTGGA
>JAYTAY010000079.1:0-2035 GCA_043737255.1 Luteimonas sp. | reverse complement strand
GCTTGCGCAACACCGGTTTGATCCTGGGATGCCGCATCACGCGGTCGAGTTCGTTGTACGGGATGCCCAACTCGTCGAACACCGCACCCAGCGTCTGGCCCGGCTTAAGCTCGACCGACTGCCAGTTGTCCTGGGACGGGCCGCGATCGCGGCGCAGCGACAGTTGCGGCAATGCCAGCGACATCGACGTGTGCTGGATGCGGGCGGGCGCCTGCATTGCATTGGAGAAGCCCGGCACGATGGCGGCGACCAGGGCGCCCAACGTCGCGAACAGGCTGGCATGCATCCAGTGGCGGCGGGTCCAGCGTCCGTTGAATTCGCCTCCGTTCAGGCCGGCGGGGAGTTGGGCGAGGACCTTCCGGTGCAGAATCGCTTCGCGTAAAAGCGTTAGACGTTGGCGACGCGCGCCGTCTCTGTCGGATGTCTTCATTTCCCGCTCCCCAGCCCGGTGTGATGGGCACGTCAAGGGGCTACCATAATCACGTCAACTGCGTGCGTCAAATGCTTGAAAGGCAACGATTTTTTGACGCAGGTCACGATTAACATCGATTTAACGAGCTGTTTACAATCCCTTCACGTCATGATTTGCGGAATTTCCACGTGGCCACTGCCTCCTTCGACCTGATTGCCCGCGGCGCTGAAGAAATCCTCAAGGCTGAAGAGCTTCAGGTTCGGCTCCAGCTTGGCCGTCCATTGCGGGTCAAGGCCGGTTTCGACCCGACCGCGCCCGACCTGCACATCGGCCATACCGTCTTGTTGAACAAGATGCGGCAGTTCCAGGATCTCGGCCATACGGTGATTTTCCTGATCGGCGACTTCACCGGCATGATCGGCGACCCCACCGGCAAGAACGTCACCCGCAAGCCGCTGACCCGCGAAGACGTCGCGGCCAATGCCCGCACCTACGCCGACCAGGTGTTTAAGGTGCTCGATCGCGACAGGACCGAGTTGCGCTTCAACTCCGAATGGTTCGGGCAGATGAGCGCGGCCGACATGATCAGGCTCGCCGCGCAGCACACCGTGGCGCGCATGCTCGAACGCGACGATTTTGCCAAGCGCTATGTCGCGCAGCAGCCGATCGCGATCCACGAATTCCTGTATCCGCTGGTGCAGGGCTACGACTCGGTGGCGTTGCGGGCCGATGTCGAACTCGGTGGTACCGACCAGAAATTCAACCTGCTGATGGGCCGCGCGCTGCAGGCGCACTACGGCCAGCCGCCCCAGATCGTGCTGACCATGCCCCTGCTCGAGGGCCTGGACGGCGTTAACAAGATGGGCAAGTCGCTCGGAAACTACATAGGAATCAACGAGCCCGCCAAGGACATCTTCGGCAAGACCATGTCTATCTCCGACGACCTGATGTGGCGCTGGTTCACCCTGCTGTCCTTTGAAAAGTCCCTGGAAGACATCGCCCGCATGAAGGCGGCGGTGGCCGACGGCGCCAATCCGCGCGACTTCAAGGTCCAACTGGGCCGCGAGCTGGTGGACCGGTTCCATGGCGCCGGGGCCGGGGAAGCCGCCATCGCCCACTGGATCGAGGTGGTCCGGGGCGGCGCCGTGCCAACCGACCTGCCGCTGCTAGACATCCCGGTGCCGGCCGAGGGCATCCGCCTGGCGGCCTTGTTGCGGGCCGCGGGACTGGCCGCTTCCGGCGCGGAAGCGGGCCGGAAGATCGGCGAACGGGCGGTCCGGGTCGATGGCACTGTCACCGAGGACCGCGAGCTGACCCTGAGGGCCGGGTCGGAACACCTGCTGCAACTGGGAAAACGCGGCTTTGCACGAGTGCGCCTGAAGCTGGCCTGAAATTTTTTGCCGCAGCGCAAAACTTTTGTGTAAACTAGCCGACCCGCTAGCCGATTCGTTTTCCTTCACGGAGCGGTCGCTTGGCGGGACGCAAAAAACCTCGAACCTCGCTATTGACGGTCTTGGTTATTGCCCTATAATGTGCGGCTCGGTTGGGCGAAACGCCCTCCCCTACTGACGACAGCCTGGCTGGCGTTGGTGACGCAGAAGATCTTTGACAGTGTGCGCAGGA
>JAYTAY010000078.1:0-4961 GCA_043737255.1 Luteimonas sp. | reverse complement strand
CCGCCCACTGTGAAGGGTGCTCGTGCTGATGCGTGAGCACCATCCGAACCGCCCGCTCCCGCACTTCCGGAGAATACTTCGTCTGCTTTGTCATTGCTCCATCCTCTCAAGCGTTGGAGCCTCCGGGAAAGACGGGGCGGTTCAGTGATCACGACGATGCTCGGCATGCCGGACACCGATCCCAAGCGGCTGCTTGAGTTGACCGAGATGCTGGTCATCGCGCTGGAACCACCGGGCATGAATCCCGAGCTCGATCTCAAGGCGATGACGGCGGTCGAGGAGGCCGAGGCCGAACTGTCCGGCATAATGCAAGAGATCATCGCGTGGAAGCGGAACAACCCGGCCGACGACCTGCTGACCGCGCTTATCCAGGCAGAGCATAACGGCGACTTGCTCTCCAACGACGAACTGGTGGCCCAGGTCATGCTGCTTTATCTCGCCGGCCACCATACGACCGTCAACCTGATCGGCAACGGTGTCACCGCGCTGCTGCGCCACCCCGACCAACCTGCGCTGCTGCGATCGAACCCGGACCTTATCGGCAACGCCGTCGAGGAGTTTCTCCGCTACGACAGCCCCCTCCACGAGACCAGTCGAATCACCCTTGCCCCGTACCAGATCGGTGGCCGGGAGATACCTGCCGGCGCGATGGTGGTCGGTTGCCTTGGCTCGGCCAACCGGGATCAGCGGGTGTTCGGCCCGGATGCTGACGTGCTGCGGCTCGACCGCGAGCAGGCCCGCCAGCACCTGTCGTTCGGCGCCGGCGTGCACCACTGCCTCGGTTCCGCGCTCGGCCGGTTGGAGAGCCGGGTGGCGATCAGCCGGCTGGTGGCCAGGTTCCCCCGACTGGCGTTGTCCGGTCCGGTGCGCTGGAACGGCCGGATCAACGTGCGCGGCGCGAAGGAGGTCCCGGTCAGCGTGTAGGCACGTGCCCCGACTGGTCGCAAGGGGAGAAGACCTCGTCGACGTCGGGCAACTCTCGCAGTCGCCGGGTCCGCATCATCCCACGTCCCCCACCTCGCGCGGACAGAACCCTCTGGTTCGGCATCGTAGGTGCGCGTCAAATGTGCACCTGCTCGTGGGCTGCGAAGGCAATGCGTTCGAGCGTGCTGAACGCCCGTAGCTCAAACCGGTGATGCATCAGCTCTTCAAGCATCCTATTCACGATGTCGGGCACGATGTGTTTGGTGTGCCCCGCCGTCATGGCCCAGACCTTCAAACAATTTCAGGTGCAGTAGCGCGGCCGGACTTGTGGCTGGGCCGATAGTGATAGCGCATACGCACTGCAGCTGGCAGGCTCGCGCCTGCCTGCGGCAATTTCGCCGCCACGCGGTTGACATGCGCAGGCTATAGAATATGCTTGGCCCTAGGCACCAAAACGCCGCCGGCAACTAGCCAAACCACACCATTACCGACAACGGAAGGAACCACACCATGACCGAGGCGACCCAGGAAACCGAGACGACCCAGGAAACCGGGATGCCCCCGATGCCCTCTGGACTGTTCAACCCGTTCCAGCCGGGGTTTCAAGACAACCCGTACGAGCACTACCGGGAGATCCGCGACATCCTCCCAGTGCAGCAGCACCCGATGGGGGTCTGGTTCGTGTCCCGACATGCCGACGTCGATATGGTACTGCGCGACGCCCGGCTGTCCGTGTCGGAGCTCAACCTCGGCGCCGGCCCGATGCGCGACCAGTATCAGGCTCTCATCGCCGACGCGCCCGTCAAACTGGTGACCATGATGAACAGTGACCCGCCGGACCATACCCGGCTGCGGTCGTTGGTGGGCAAGGTGTTTACGCCGCGCTCAATCGCAGCGCTGGAGCCGAAGGTTACCCAACTGGTCGACCAGTCGCTGGACCGCATCGCAGATGCCGGCTCGGTCAACCTGATCGACGCACTCGCATTCCCGTTGCCGTTCGAGGTGATCTCGGCGATGCTGGGCATGCCGGACACCGATCACAACCGGCTGCTTGAGTTGACCGAAACGCTGGTCATCGCGCTGGAACCGGTCACCGATCCCAAGGTGATGGCGGCGGTCTTCGGGGCCGAGATGGAACTGGCCGGCATGATGCAAGAAGCCATCGCGTGGAAGCGGAACAACCCGGCCGACGACGTACTGACCGCGCTCATCCAGGCAGACCATAACGGCGACTTCCTCTCCAACGACGAACTGGTGGCCGAGATCCTGCTGCTCTACGTCGCCGGCCATCATACGACCGTCAACCTGATCGGCAACGGTGTCGCCGCGCTGCTGCGCCACCCCGACCAGCATGCGCTGCTGCGGTCGAACCCGGACCTCATCGGCAACGCCATTGAGGAGTTCCTCCGCTACGACAGCCCCACCCACCAGACCCGCCGGATCACCCTCGCCCCGTATCAGATTGGCGGCCAAGAGATCCCGGCCGGCGAGATGATGATCGCCCTCCTCGCCTCGGCCAACCGGGACGAGCGGACGTTTGGCCCGGACGCCGGCGTGCTGCGGATTGATCGCGAACAGGCCCGCCAGCACGTGTCGTTCAGCCTCGGCGCGCACCACTGCCTCGGCTCCGCGCTCGCGCGACTGGAGGGGCGGGTGGCGATCAACCGGCTGGTGAACAGGTTCCCCAAACTGGCGCTGTCCGGCCCGGTGAGTTGGAATGGCCGCATCAACCTGCGCGGCGCAACGGACATCCCGGTCAGCGTGTAGACACGTACGTGACTGATCGCAAGGGGCGAAGATCTCGTCGACCTCGGGCAACGCCCGCAGTCGCCGGGGTCCGCATCATCCCACGTACTGACCTCGCGCCGGACAGAACCTTCTGGTCCGGCGTCGTAGGTCCACGAGCAGATCGGACGCCGGCACGCCGTGCACTGATTCGACAGCGCGAACAGCGTCAGCACCTGCGCCGCATTCTTGGCCTAGCCGCCTTGGCCTAGCCGCCTTGGCCTAGCCGCGGTAGCGTATCTTGGCGTAGCCGAACTGCCGCTTGATCATTCGGGACGGATGTTCCACCTTTCGCCCGCACGCTGGCTTTGTGATGCTCCCATCCTCCGCGTAGCGGCGCTCGCGTGCGTTCTTCATGGCCCGCACCTTCGAAGGCTTTTCGGCAACCCGGAAGCCGCGGCATCAACGTCCTGCAACTCCTCGCGCTTGTCCGCGCCGGTGCAGCCTCTGTGTCGCCGCACACCGTTGTCTTCCTCTGCGTGCAACAGCTTGTGCACCTGATCACGCACGCCACATTGGCCGCCATGCACTCTACGTGATGCAGCAGGCCGGACTCGTCGGCCACGCCAATGTGCGCCTTCATCCCGGAGTCCCACTGGTTGCACTTCCTGGTCCGGTGCATGTCCGGATCGCGCTTCCCGCCCTTTGTTCTTGGTCGAGCTGGGCGCAGCAATGATCGTGGCGTCCACGATCGTGCTGGCGCGCAGGCTCTGCCCCCTTGCACATCGGGTGCGCGTTGCCACGCTCCAAGATTTGCTGCGCCAAACCGTGCGTCTCCGGTAACCGCCGGAACTTGAGGTCCTTTTGAGAGAACGCTTTGGCCAGACGAAGGTTTCTGGACCTTGGTCCCCTCGGTGTGGCTGCTTCGACGAAGTGCACTGCTTGGACCGCAGACTTTTGCGGTGAGCGCGAGCTGTTTCCGGCCTGATATCGTCTGGAATGAAGACGCCCCGTTGACTCGCGCAATGGGGTCCATGATGCATGGTGGAGTTGCGCTTCGCTTACTCCACCATGCGCTTCAAAGAACACTATCCACGAATGAGCCTTAGGCCGGTGGCAATGATCCAGACTATCCACATAAATAATCCCAGAACCCCGACATAAATCAGCGGCGACCCATCCGAGACGGCAAGGTTTCCGGGCCCAGCAAAAATGAGTGATCCGCCGCCTACTAAGCCTAGCACCCGCTGCCAAGGCCGCGTTAAACCACTATAGTGAGTTGCCAACGCCGCGCCGATGAAGGTTGCCCCGAGCGCAGGCATCACGAGCGCGAAGACCGCGGCATGGAGCCGCCAGATCAGAGCGAAGGTGGGAGTCGGCTCGGCCAAGCCATCTGCGGTGAGTACGGTCGTGATGCTTGTGGCGAACATGATGGCAAATAACGCCGAGGCAGTCGCTCCGGCCGCCACCGCAAGCCGCGACCAGTCCGCTCCTGCACTTCCTCGGCGTTGCACGAGCCCGTAAAGCGCCGTGACAAACAACAGGAGCAGGGGTAGGTTCACAGCCTCCAAACCCGTGGTGATACCCGTGGCAGCGGCGTAGTCGGCGTGGTAGACGAGAACTACATCAAGAGGATCTTTGAAGTCTGGCGCTCCCGTGACCACATACACCACGTTCTGAGCGATCATTGACGCGGCGTAGGCGAGTGCAACGAAGCCGACGAATCGCTTCGTAGAAACCCGGCTCTCGCTAGCAACTGCCGGTGTTGCTACCTTGTTCATTTCGACAGTTGTGTGTTGTTGTTCATCCATATCTATATCTCCCTTGTGGTCTTGATCACTTACTTACAGTTATTGGCGCGTCAGTCGCTATTGTCACCTAGCACTTAGCCGAAACGAAAGTGCTGTGCTCATTTTTGAACGACAATGGATGAGTAGCTAACGCATGCTGATCCTAAAAGTTACAAACCTAACGTACACGCTAACCAGCGGCTGACAAGTGCTCCGAGCACGGTACCACAAGCAAGCGAAAGTGCATTCGCGGCCGTCCTCTTGAGCGCAGGGTTAGACAGCAATCTGAATACCAAGGCCATCACGAGGGATGATCTCCAGGTTCAGCACACCCTATTTCTGGCTTGTACCGAGGCTTGCCATCTGAACGCATCATCGCTTGCACGAGAACCGCGCCAAAGATCGGGATTAGCCACACCATTATCAGCTGCAGTCCCTTTTTTGCCTCGGCTCGCAAATGGCAGAACGGAGAGTAGATGAAGCGAGACCCTCATCCGATACAGAACGATTAGAGTGTGTTAA
>JAYTAY010000077.1:0-2037 GCA_043737255.1 Luteimonas sp. | reverse complement strand
CACTGGTGTTGCGGGTCGGCGAGCGATTGCTGCAGCGTTTCGAGGAACAACTCGAAGGCGAGGGCACGCCCGAGCCGATCAACGCGGACTTTGAACTGCGTCGCGGCTATCTGGCGGCGATCGATCCGCACTGGCCGCATCGCGACATTTCGAATAGTTTTGCGATGTTCGCTGCGTGGGCAGCACGCCCTGATATTCGTGGCCTGCACTCTCAGACAGCGCGCGCGTTGGCAGAAGCGTTGACGCAGCTTCCCGATTACGCGCAGGCCGGCGTGACGCCACGCGAGCAATTCATGGCGCTGCTGCGCGGTCCGCAGGCGGTGGAGACGTTGAAGCGGATGGCAAGGCTCGGCGTGCTTGCCCGGTGGCTGCCGGCGTTCGCGCGCGTGTCAGGACGCATGCAATTCGACCTGTTTCACGTGTTCACCGTCGATCAGCACACACTCGCGGTGTTGAAGAATTTCGCCAGCTTTGCATCAGGAGTGCCCGATGAGCGCTTCGCGATGGCGCATGAGGTCTGGCCGTATCTGCGCAAGCCGGAACTGTTGCTGCTGGCCGGTCTGTTCCACGACATCGCCAAGGGCCGCGGCGGTGATCATTCCGAGCTTGGTGCAGTCGATGCGCGCGAATTCTGCGCGGCGCACGCCTTGTCGGAGGCGGAGACCTCATTGGTTGCGTGGCTGGTCGAGAAGCACCTGCTGATGTCGATGACCGCGCAGAAACAGGACATCGCCGATCCCGAGGTCATCCACCGCTTCGCATCGATCGTCAAGGATCGCGAGCGCCTCGATTACCTGTACCTGTTGACCTGCGCCGACATCGCCGGCACTTCGCCAAAGCTGTGGAATGCGTGGAAGGATCGGCTGCTTGCGGATTTGCACACGGCCACGCGACTGGCGTTGCGGCGGGGACTGGAGCATCCGGTCGCGGCCGGCGAGCGCGTCGCGGAGACGCGCGAGGCCGCGCGCAAGTCACTCCAGGATGCCGGGTTCGCCGATGACGATATCGCTGCGTTGTTCCTGCGCATGCCGCAGGAGGGATTCCTGCGCAGTCGCGCCGACCAGATTGCATGGCAGGCGATGTCATTACACGATGTGGGGCCGAGTCAAACGCGCGTGCAGGCGAGGGCGCTGACCGAACACGCCGGCGCACTGCAGGCGGGCGCGCTGGAAGTGTTCGTGCATTCGCCGGATCGCGACGGGCTGTTCGCGGCCATTGTCGCCACGGTGGATCGGCTGGGTCTGGCAATCCAGCAGGCGCGTGTTCTGGACGGCCCCGGCGACACCATTTTCGATACATTCGAGGTGTTGCCTGGCGATCCGGCCCGACCCGTTACTGCGGCACACGTGGAGCATTGTCTATCGACGGCGCTCGCAGGTTCGCTCGACGCGATCAAGCCATCGCGCCGCTCGCAGCCGCGGCATTTGCGGCACTTCCGCATCGCGCCGCAAGTTGAGCTGGCCGAAACGACCGATGGCCGTGGCACGCTGCTGAGCCTTGTGTGCAACGATCGTCCCGGGTTGCTGGCCGACGTGACGCAGGTGCTTCGCCAACAGCAGCTGCGCGTGCACGATGCGCGCATCGCCACCTTCGGCGAACGCGCCGAGGACATGTTCCAGATCACCGATGAGCACGATCGCCCGCTCAACGACCCACAACAACGGCAGATGCTGCGCGATGCATTACTCGCCTGTCTCGATGGAGATGCCCGCTCATGACGCAACGCAAGTCGAGCAAGAAGAAAGTGCAAGGCCCCGGCCCTGAAGAAATCAGGTTCATGATCGACAGCGCCTGGGAACGGCGCACGATGCTGACGCCGGACGAGATCGAGGGCTCGACGCGGCCTGCCGTGGAGCGCGTGATCGAAGGCCTTGAAAAAGGCGAGTTCCGCGTTGCCGAACCCGATGGCAAAGGCGGCTGGACGGTCAACGAGTGGCTGAAGAAAGCGGTGCTGCTGTATTTCCGCGTGCAGGAAATGGAACTGGTCGAAGCCGATCCGTCGCCGTTCTGGGACAAGATCCCGATGCGCTTTGAAGG
>JAYTAY010000076.1:0-2043 GCA_043737255.1 Luteimonas sp. | reverse complement strand
GCCAGGCGACGGCAGATTCAACCGCGTCGCACGGACGCCAGACATTGTTGCCTGGGATATAGCGCAGCGACGCCAGATGTTCGATCGGCTGGTGAGTTGGGCCGTCTTCGCCGAGGCCGATCGAGTCGTGGGTGTAGACGTGGATCGCGTGCGCGCCCATCAGCGCGCTCATGCGCACGGCGTTGCGGGCGTAGTCGCTGAAGACCAGGAATGTGGCATCGTACGGAATGAAGCCGCCATGCACCGCGATGCCGTTGCTGATGGCGGTCATCGCGAATTCGCGCACTCCGAAATAGATGTAGTTGGCGTCGGCATCGGTGCTGGTGACCGACTTGCTGCCCTTCCACAACGTCAGGTTGGAATGCGCCAGATCCGCCGAGCCACCGATCAGTTCCGGCAGCAGTGGCGCGAAGGTTTCGATCGCCATTTGCGATGCCTTGCGCGATGCGACGACCGGGCCTTCCGATTGCAGTTTCGCGATGTAGGCATCGGCCGCCTGAGCGAAGCCTTCTGGCAGGTTGGCGTGGGAGCGGCGCGTCAGTTCATCTGCAAGCTGCGGATGCTGTTGCGAATAGCGATCGAACAAGGTGTTCCATTGGTCTTCACGCACCAGACCGGTGCTGCCGGCACGCCAGCCGTCACGAATAGCTTGCGGAATCTCGAACGGCGCATGCGGCCACTTCAGCGCTTCACGCGTGGCGGCCGCTTCATCCTTGCCCAGCGGCGCGCCGTGCGACGATTCCTTGCCGGCCTTGGTAGGCGCGCCGAAGCCGATGGTGGTGCGGCAGCAGATCAGCGTCGGCTTGTCGTCGTTCTTCATCGCGGTGTCGATCGCGGTCTTGATCTCGACCGGGTCGTGGCCATCGACATGGCGGATCACCTGCCAGCCGTAGGCCTCGAAACGCGCCGGCGTGTCATCGGTAAACCAGCCGTCGGTGTTGCCGTCGATGGAGATCCTGTTGTCGTCCCAGAACGCGACCAGTTTGTGCAGGCCCCAGGTGCCGGCCAGCGACGCGGCTTCGTGCGAGATACCTTCCATCATGCAACCGTCGCCCATGAAGACCCAGGTGCGGTGGTCGACGATTTCGTATTCGGGACGATTGAAACGCTGCGCCAGCAACTTCTCGGCGAGCGCCATGCCGACGGCGTTGGCGAAGCCCTGTCCGAGTGGGCCGGTGGTGGTTTCGACACCCGGCGTCATGAAGTTTTCGGGATGGCCCGGCGTCTTCGATTCGAGCTGGCGGAAATGCTTCAGGTCATCGATGGTCAGCGCGTAACCGGACAAATGCAGCAGCGCGTACTGCAGCATCGAACCGTGGCCGTTGGACAGCAGGAAGCGGTCGCGGTTGAACCACTTGGGGTTGTTGGGGTTGTGGTTGAGGTAGTCGTTCCACAACACCTCGGCGATGTCGGCCATGCCCATCGGCATGCCCGGATGGCCGGAGTTGGCGGCCTGTACGGCGTCGATGGCGAGGAAACGGATGGCGTTGGCGAGGTCGCGGCGGCTGGGCGTCGTCATGGGTGTCGGGATTGGCGGCGCCCGGGGTTCGCGGGCGGGGTATTGTCCCATCCGGATCAAGCCGTGTCGCGGTTGCGGCGTTGGCTTTTTTGACTAAAGCGTATGAATCAAGCTGAGCCGCGAAAGGACTTTGACTTGATTGAATGTTAGGCCTCACAAGGCTCCCAATTAACCCAGAATCGCCGCAATGACAATTGCAAGTGCTACTCCAATTGCCAAGGAAAGCCAGCTATCTGCGCGATCCGACGCCACCACCCAGAAAAAAATGAACTGGAGTGCAAAAAAGGTGACGTTAAATCCAGTGCGCCATGAGGCTCAGCCTACTTTCGGTAGAGCGGCAATTGCGTGAGTACAGATCGGATACCCACCAACTCACGACTAGGCTTGCGAGTACTGCTACGAGATACCAAAGACTCAGGCTGCTTCCTTGAATCTGCCACTCATGATGTACTCGATAACACGTTCAGTAAGCACCTCGATCTGTCCCTCAGAAAATCCAACGTGTCCACACACCTGATTCATTG
>JAYTAY010000075.1:0-2045 GCA_043737255.1 Luteimonas sp. | reverse complement strand
GCGAAGCAGATCAAAGACGCCCTTGGACACGCATCTGGCGTCGCGCTGTACCGGATGCGTCTTGCGCCGGGGGAGAGCCGGGAAGTTGCATGGATTGCACCGCTAACCGGTGATCTTGCCGGTCTCGATACCTTCGACGCTGCAGCTTCGCAAGATGCCGTCGCCAGACTCTGGCGCGACAAACTCGACCTCGTCGACATCCGTGTGCCGGCACCTGGCAAGCCGGTCGTCGATACCTTGCGCACAGCACTGGCGCACATGCTGATCAGCCGCGTCGGTCCGCGCCTGCAACCCGGCACGCGTTCGTACTCGCGCGCGTGGATCCGCGATGGCGCGATGATCGCAGAAGGATTGCTGCGGGTAGGTCGCGGGGATGTCGCCGAGGAATTCCTGCGCTGGTACGCGCCGTTCCAGTTCAAGAACGGCAAGGTGCCGTGCTGCGTCGATGATCGCGGAAGCGATCCAGTACCGGAGAACGACAGTCATGGCGAATTGATCTTCACCATCGCAGAAATTTATCGCTACACGGGAGACAAGGAGTTACTCGAACAAATGTGGCCGCATGTGCAGGGCGCCGTGAAGTACATGGACGAGTTGCGGCTCAGCGAGCGCACCGACGCGAATCGCGCAAAAAATGCAGCCTTCTACGGCATGATGCCGGCGTCGATCAGCCACGAAGGCTATTCGGCCAAGCCGATGCATTCGTACTGGGACAACTTCTGGGCGCTGCGAGGCTACAAGGACGCGGTGTTGATTGCGGCGTGGTTGGGAAAAGCTGACGCACACAAGCGATACACCGCTTCACGCGACCAGTTCCGCAGCGACCTGTATGCATCGTTGCGGGCGGCGACGACAAAGCACGGCATCAACTTCCTGCCAGGTGCGGCGGAACTCGGCGACTTCGATCCGACGTCCACGACCATTGCGCTCGCACCGGGCGGCGAGCTGGGCTTTCTGCCGCAGGATTTGCTGGACAACACGTTCGAGCGGTACTGGAAAGAGTTCGAGCAACGTCGAAATGGCAAGCGCGAGTGGAAGGACTACACGCCGTACGAATGGCGCAATGTCGGCGCGTTCGTGCGTCTTGGCCAACGTGAGCGTGCCTGGCAGGCGCTGCAGTTCTTCTTCAACGATCGCGAGCCGGGCAACTGGAACCAGTGGGCGGAAGTGGTGTCGCGCGAACGCCGCAAACCGTTTTTTGTCGGCGATTTGCCGCATGCGTGGGTCGCGTCGGATTTCCTGCGCTCGACGCTGGACATGTTCGCCTACACGCGCGATATCGACAGCGCGCTGGTGATTGCTGCTGGCGTGCCGGCCGAGTGGTTCGATGGTGATGGAATTGCCATTGAGCGGTTGCGGACGCCGTATGGACTGCTCGGTTACAGCCTGCGTCGACGTGACGGTAAGTTATTGCTGGAAATGGCGGATGGCATGAAGCTGCCGCCGGGTGGCATCGTGTTGCCGTGGCCGTATGAAGGTGTCCCGGGCGAGACCCGGATCAATGGCCAGTCCGCGCGATGGCAAGACGGTGAGTTGAAAATCCAGACGCTGCCCGCCAAGATCGAAATCGAAACGCTTTTGTAGAAGCGCCCCATGGGCGCGATAGCGTTACCGGTAAAGCCCATCGCGCCCATGGGGCGCTCCTACAAATGCAGGCGACTTGCTCGTTCGACGATTGCAGCCGCGCGTGCCGCGCTCTTGGTCACCTTGTCGTAAGCGCCAGCCTGCAACCACGTCTTCGGCACCATCCACGAACCGCCGATGCAGATCACGTTCGCTTGCGCGAGATAGTCGGCCGCATTGTCTTCGTCGATGCCGCCGGTCGGACACAATTTCATCTGCGGCAGCGGGCCCTGCAAGGCCTTGAGCATCGCGATGCCACCGACTACGGCGGCTGGAAACAGTTTGGCAACGCGAAAACCACGCGATGCCAGTGCGATCAGTTCGCTCGGCGTCGCGGCGCCGGGTATCACGGGTGCATCCGCTGCAAGCAATGCGTCGAGCAGGGAAGGTGAGACGCCCGGTGTGATGATGAAATCGACGCC
>JAYTAY010000074.1:0-2048 GCA_043737255.1 Luteimonas sp. | reverse complement strand
GAGCGGCCTATCGCAAACCGGATGGATCGATCGCGCAGACGCGACTGGACGCGTCTTCGTTGCAGGCGATGACCGCGGCCGGCGATGGTGCTTACGCGCAAATGACATCGGGGAACAACGATCTTGCCACGCTCGGCATCCTCGATCCGCAACAGACCGACGGAGCTGCGACGCGTGGCGAAACAGGCAAGGCCTGGCAGGATGAAGGGTATTGGTTGCTGCTGCCATTGATGCTGCTGGCGTTGTTCGCGTTCCGGCGCGGTGGCGGTGCGGTTGTGGTGATGTTGGTGTTCGTGGTGTTGCCGATGCCGCCTGCGCATGCGGCAGGGAACGATCTGTGGCGGCGTCCGGACCAGCAATCACATGCCCGGATGCAGCAGGGCACGCAGGCCTACCGCAAGGGTGATTTCGCCACTGCTCAAAGATCCTTCACCGGGATCAACAAACCCGATGCGCATTACAACCGCGGCAATGCGCTGGCCAAGGCGGGACATTACGAAGAAGCGATCGCTGCCTACGACGCGGCGCTGGGGAAACAGCCAGGCATGCAGGATGCGATCGCCAACAAGCGTGCGGTCGAAGCGGCGATGAAACGCAAACCACCGAAGGGGTCGAAGCAGGACAATCGCGGGCGGCAGGACCAGCAGCAGGACGGTCAGCAGAAGCCGGGTGGGCAGCCGTCGCCATCGCAAGGCAAGCCGGGACAGCAGGATGGTAATGACGGGCAACAAAAAACCCAGCAAGACAGTCGGCAAGACGGCAAGGGCAATCCACGCGACAACACGCCGCAGAATGCTGCCGTCAAACCGGAAGATGGTGAAGCGCAACGCAGCGCCGACGCCGCGCAACGTGAATCCATGCAACGTGCATTGGAACGCGGCGGCAAGCAGACCGATCAAGGTCGCGATGTGGAAGGCAAGCCGGATCGTGCCGAGAGCGCCGCCGAACGCGAGCAGCGGCAGATGGTCGAAGCGTGGTTGAAGCGCGTGCCGGATGATCCGGGAGGATTGTTGCGTCGGAAGTTTGCGTTGGAATACGAGCGGCGTCGCATGCAGGGAGAGGAGTGATGAGATCGAATAACAACGGGTTGTGCGCGCGTCATTCCCATGCAGCCCGTAGCCCGGGTGGAGCCGCAGGCGATACCCGGGGCTTTGTGTTGTCGGAGGAAAAAAGCCCCGGGTATCGCAGCGCTCCACCCGCGCTACGCACCGCTCGTCATTCCAGCCTTCTCGGGGTGTTCAACAGCCGAATGGCTAATCATGATCACTCTTTTTTTCAGTTTCTCGGGGTTTCTTGATGTTGCGCAAGATCGGGTCGTCATTACTGGTGATGTTGCTGCTGACCAGCATCGCCAACGCGCAAACACGCGCATGGCTCGACCGCGACCGCATCGCGATGGGCGAAACCGCGACACTCAATATCGAGACCGGACAACTGGGCGCGGCGCCGAACTATTCAGCCTTGCAACGCGACTTCATCGTCAGCGGCAATACCAGCAACCGGCAGGTGCAATCGATCAATGGCCGCACCACCGTGCGCACGCTGTTTGCGGTTGCACTGCAACCGCGTCGCGATGGAGTCGTCGGTATCCCTGCATTGCCCGTCGGCGGTGAAATCACGCAACCCCTTAGCCTGACAGTGACGCCATCGACAGCCTCCATGCCCGGCCGTGCGGGTCAGATGGTCTTCATCGAAACCGAAGCCGACGACCAGGATCCGTATGTGCAGCAGGCGGTTGGCGTGGTGCTGCGGTTGTTCTATGCGGTGCCATTGATTTCCGGCGAACTCGATCTGGATCAACCCGAAGGCGCATCGCTGCAGAAAGTAGGCGACGACCTGCAGTTCACGCGCGAGATCGGCGGACGCCGCTACAACGTCGTCGAACGGCGTTATCTGATGGTGCCTGAGCGCAGCGGCTCGCTGACCATTCCCGGCGCGCGTTTCCAGGGGCAGGGCGCGGGTGGATTTTTCGACGAGATCTTCGGCGATGGCAAGCGCGCCCTGCAGGCACGCGGTGCGCCGCGCATCCTCAACGTGCGCAGCGCACC
>JAYTAY010000073.1:0-4995 GCA_043737255.1 Luteimonas sp. | reverse complement strand
GGCAGTCTGCGTCGCAGATGCCGTCCACGCAAGCGCAACCTTCGCGCCCTTCTGCAGACCCCATGTCCGACAAACCCCTGACCGATATTTCCTTTTCGAGCTTCGATCTTCAACCGGCCGTGCTGGCCGGTCTCGAGGCCGCTGGTTTCTCACGCTGCACGCCGATCCAGGCGCTGACGTTGCCGGTGACCTTGCCAGGCGGCGATGTCGCCGGACAGGCGCAGACTGGCACCGGCAAGACGCTCGCCTTCCTGATCACGGTGGTGGACCGGTTGCTGACGCGTCCGGCGCTGGCCGATCGCAAGCCCGAAGACCCGCGCGCGCTGATCCTGGCGCCGACGCGTGAACTGGCCATCCAGATCCACAAGGATGCGGTCAAGTTCGGCAGCGACCTCGGCCTGCGTTTTGCGCTGGTGTACGGCGGCGTGGACTACGACAAGCAACGTGCGCTGTTGCAGCAAGGCGTCGACGTCATCATCGCCACGCCGGGCCGGCTGATCGATTACGTCAAGCAGCACAAGGTTGTCAGCCTGCACGCCTGCGAAATCTGCGTGCTGGATGAAGCCGACCGGATGTTCGACCTGGGTTTCATCAAGGACATCCGCTTCCTGCTGCGCCGCATGCCGGTGCGCACCGAGCGGCAGACGCTGCTGTTCTCCGCCACGTTGTCGCACCGCGTGCTCGAGCTCGCCTACGAGCACATGAACGAGCCCGAGAAGATCGTGGTGGAGAGCGAGTTCATCACCAACTCGACCGTGCGCCAGCTGATGTACTTCCCGGCCGACGAGGAGAAGATCCACCTTCTACTCGGACTGCTGTCGCGCAGCGAGGGCGCGCGCACGATGGTGTTCGTCAACACCAAGGCCTGGGTTGAGCGCGTGGCGCGCGCGCTGGAGCGCAGCGGCTACCGCGTCGGCGTGCTGAGTGGCGACGTGCCGCAGAAGAAGCGCGAGTCGCTGCTGGCGAAGTTTCAGAAAGGCCAGCTTGAGATCCTGGTGGCCACCGACGTCGCTGCGCGTGGCCTGCACATCGATGGCGTGTCGCATGTTTACAACTACGACCTGCCGTTCGATGCAGAGGATTACGTGCACCGTATCGGACGCACCGCGCGCCTCGGTGCCGAGGGCGACGCGATCAGCTTCGCCTGCGAACGCTATGCGCAGAGCCTGCCGGAGATCGAGGCGTTCATCGAACAGAAGATTCCGGTCGAGCCGGTCACGCAGGAATTGCTGATCGCGCTGCCGCGCACGCCGCGTGCGCTGCCCGAAGGCGTCGATGTCGATGCCCATGCCGAAGACGACAGCATCAGTACGATCTTCAAAGAGGCGCGGGCACAACGTGCAGCCGATGACGAGCGCCGCGGTGTGCGCAAGCCGGGTGGCGCGGGTGGGGGTGGTCGTGCGCGCAGTGGTTCGCGTCCGACGCCAGGTACCAGTGCCGGTGATGGCCGGCGCCGCGATGGCGCCGCGCGTCCGGCGCGCGCGCAGACGCCAGCGATGGATCCCGTGCCGCCGCCACAGAGCATCGCCGCCGCAGCCGGCGATAGCGAACGCGCCCCGCGCAAGAGCCGCCGCCGTCGTGGTGGTCGTCGTATCGATCCTGCGGTCGACCAGGCCAGGCGCGCAGTGGAAACACCGGCACCGAGCGCGGGCGATTCGAAAACCTCGTCAGTGCAGACGTCGTTGCTGGCGCGGATCGGCAAGGGGTTGAAGTCGCTGGTGACGCGCGCGCCGCGTTCGCAGCACTAGGCAAAGCCTGATCCAGTCGTCCTCGATTGCCGGCGACAAGCAGGGCAGCAAGGCAATCGAGCCGGGCAATGTGAGTGTGGGAGCGACGGAAGTCGCGACTTGATATGTCAGTCGCGACTTCTCGACGACGGCATGCTGTCGTCACTCCCACACAGATCTCCGCCACCTTGTTGAAATTCTCCCGGGATCCTTTGCTTCAGTCGAGGGAGAATGGACATCAAACATCGCTCGCGTCCGGCATAATCGGGTGCATGACCGTCCTGCGCTTCGACAATGTCAGCAAACACTATTCCGGCGGCCATGAAGCGCTGACTGACGTCAGTTTCGATGTCGCCGAGGGCGAGATGGTGTTCATCACCGGACACTCCGGCGCCGGCAAGAGCACGTTATTGAAGCTGATCCATCTCAGCGAACGTCCCAGCCGCGGCGCTGTGCTGTTCGCCGACCGTAACCTGATGAAGGTGCGCGGCCGCCGCGTCGCGTTGCATCGCCGTGATGTCGGTGTGGTCTACCAGAACCATCAGTTGCTGATGGATCGCAGCATCTTCGAGAACGTGGCGTTGCCATTGATCCTGCGCGGCATGCGCCGCGGTGAAATCGGCAAGCGCGTGCGCAGCGTGCTCGAGAAACTTGGCTTGGGCGCGCGCGAGCGCGCACTGCCGTCGCAACTGTCGGCGGGTGAGCAGCAACGCGTTGGCATTGCCCGCGCCATCGTCGGCGAACCGCGGCTGCTGGTGGCCGACGAGCCCACCGGCAACCTGGATCCGTCGTTGTCGGCCGAGATCCTGGCGCTGTTCGCGGCGCTGCCCGAGCGTGGCACCAGTGTGCTGATCGCCAGTCACGACCTGGCGCTGGTCAAGCGCATGAAGAAACGCGTGCTGGTGTTGAACGAAGGTCGTCTCGCCGACGACATTTCTCCGGACGATCTGGCCGAATGACCACCTCAGCGCTGATCCCCGGATCGGGTCCGGCGCAGGCTCTGAACCTGTCGAAGGACGGAGGACCCGGCCGGTGAATGAGGTGCGCGCCAATGAGTACCGCGTTGCCAGGCCGCGCTCGCGCATCGGCACCTGGTTCGACCACCATCTGTACAGTTTTGTCGCCAGTCTCGGCCGCGCCGCGCGCAAGCCCTGGGCCACGCTGCTGACCGTCGGCGTGATGGGTGTCGCCCTGGCGCTGCCGCTTGGCCTGTGGCTGACGTTGAGCAACTTGGAGCGTTTCGCCGGCAACGTCGAGCGATCGCGCGAGATCAGCGTTTTCCTGAAAGCCGGAACCGGCATCGAACGCGTGCGAACGCTGACCGAAGAATTGCGCGGGCGCAGCGACATCGTCAATGTCGTCTGGCGCACCCCCGAAGAAGGCCTGGGTGAGTTGCGTGCCAGCACGGGCCTCGATGAAGCCATCGCCGCGTTGGCCGACAATCCGTTGCCGCATTTGCTGATCGTCACCCCAAAAGGCGACGAAACAATGCTGGCACAATCGCTGCAAGCGCTGCCCGAAGCCGACCTGGTGCAACACGACATGCAATGGCGACAGCGCCTGGATCAATGGCTGCGTTTCGGCACGCGTCTGTCCTGGGTGCTGGCAACGCTGCTGGGTCTTGGCGCGTTGCTGGTGGTCGGCAATACAGTGCGGCTCGACATCCAGTCGCGGCGCGAGGAGATCGGTGTGCTGCAATTGCTCGGCGCTACTGACGGTTTCATTCGCCGCCCATTCCTGTATCTCGGGATCTGGTACGGGCTCACCGCAGGCGCGCTGGCGCTGGCGGTGCTCACCGCCATCCATCAAGGACTACGGGCGCCACTGGCGACGCTGGCGCAAAGCTACGGCAGCGACTTCGCGCTGGACGGGTTCAATCCATTGCAGGCCTGCACGGTGGTGATCGCAACGGCGCTGCTGGGTTGGCTTGGCGCCGGCGTTGTCACCGGACATTACCTGCGACAAATGCGCCCGACCGACACCTGATGCGTTGACCAACATGAAGTCAACAGAATGAAGCCGCCCAATCTCCGCCATCTGGTCAACGCATCACCGCGGGTGATGGTCGTGGATGGCTCGCGTCTGGTCCGCAAACTGATCGGCGATGTGCTGTCGCGCGAGTTGCCCAATGTCGATGTGGTCGCCTGCGACGGCGTGGGCGCTGCGCGCGATGCGTTGGCTGCGGGCCATGTCGATCTGGTCACCACGTCGCTGGTGCTGCCCGACGGCGGCGGCATGGAAGTCGCACGCGCGGTGCGCGAAGCGGCCGGACAGGCCTACGTCCCGGTGATCGTTGTCTCCGGCAACGTGCAGGCGGATCTGGAATCGCGCAGCTTCACCGAAGACATCACCGACTATTTCGACAAGGCGCTCGGCCACAGCGCATTGGCGGCTTTCATCCGGGGTTACGTGCAACCGCAGCCGATTCCGGGCGCACGCGTGCTGTATGTCGAGGACAGCCGCGTCGTTGCCATGGCCACCAAACGCATGCTCGAACACAACGGCATGCTGGTGACGCACGCGATCAGCGTCGAGGATGCGTTGGTGGTGCTGGAAGGCAATCGCGACGACGGCCCTGCCTTCGACCTGGTCCTGACCGACGTCTACCTGAAAGGCAAACTCGAGGGCAGCGACCTGCTCGATCGTATCCGCAACGATTTCGGCTACGGCAAACGCCGGCTGCCGGTGTTGGTGATGACCGGCGATGCGAACGCAAAGAACCAGTCGGAGCTGCTGCGCGCCGGCGCTAACGACCTGGTGCTCAAGCCCATCGAGGAACGTCTGCTGGTGACCAAGGCGCTGTTCCAGCTGCGGCTGTCGCGCATGCCGGAGCAACCGAACCTGCGATGAGCGAAGAGGCGCGCATTCGGCTCGAGCCGTCGTGGAAGGCCCGCATCGGCGATTACCTGCAAACCGACGAGATGCGATCGCTGTCGACGTTCCTGCGCCAGCGCAAGGCGGCCGGCGCGCGCATCTATCCACCCGGCCAGCATATCTTCACTGCGTTCGACGCCACGCCCTTCGATGCAGTCAAGGTGGTCGTGCTGGGGCAGGATCCGTATCACGGCCCGGGCCAGGCGCATGGCCTGTGTTTCTCGGTGGCGCCGGGGGTTACGGTGCCGCCCTCGCTGGACAACATCTTCAAGGAAATCCAGCGCGACCTCGGCATTGCGCGTCCCGATCACGGGTATCTGCTGCCGTGGGCGCAGAGGGGCGTGTTGCTACTGAACGCTGTGTTGACCGTAGAAGATGGTCGCGCGGGTGCGCA
>JAYTAY010000072.1:0-11268 GCA_043737255.1 Luteimonas sp. | reverse complement strand
CGCCCGCGCAGGAAGATGTGCGCAAGCGTGGTGATTACGTGGCCGAAGGTTTGTACGCGCCGAACGTGCGCGATGGCGCGCCCAGCGAAGATCCCCAGGTCGACCTGATTCCCGAGCCGCAACCGAAACTAGAGCCGCGTTCGCGTTACGGCAATCGTCCGTACAAGGTGTTGGGCAAGCCCTATGCGGTGATGAGCGACAACGACGCGCGCAACTATTCGGAAACCGGCATGGCCTCGTGGTACGGCGCCAAGTTCCACGGCCGCCGCACCTCGTCGCTGGAGGTGTACGACATGTACACGTTCAGCGGCGCGCACAAGACGCTGCCGTTGCCCAGCTACGTGCGCGTGACCAATCTCGGCAACGGCAAGTCGCTGGTCGTGCGCGTCAACGACCGCGGCCCGTTCCATCCCGGACGCATCATAGATCTCAGCTATGCGGCCGCGATGAAGCTCGGTGTCAATCGCACCGGCACCGCAAAAGTGCAGGTGCAATCGCTCAACGCCGAGCATGTCGAGGTCGATACACGCGTCGCCTCGCTCGATGCAACGACGCGTGCCATGCCACCAGCGATGCCGATTGCTCCGCCGATGGCGACCGGGTTGCCAGTCTCGACCGCGCCCGCTCATACGGCGATCGACACACTGATTGCGGCGTTGCCGATCGGCGCAGCTGCCGCATCGGAACGGACATCGACAACCCCGGCGCCATCGATTACGTCAGCCACTGCAACCGTCAACACCACCACGCCGACCGCCAATACCGACTACCGTTTCGACATGCGCCAGGATGGCAAGGCGATGACGGCGGCGGAGTTCGATGCCTGGATGAAGGCGCGCCGCGTCCGCGTGGCGACCGGCAAGCCGGGCCAGCCTGAGGCGTCATTGAAAACCACAGTCGCCGCAGCGCCGACGGCCATGGCCGACAACAGTCCAACGCTGCCGACCACTGCGCCCGCGCGCGCAGCAATACCGACACCCACAGGCGCGAAAGCCGGCGACATCATGCTGCAGGTAGCAAGCTTCGCCAGCCAGCAAAATGCCGGCCGCGCGCTGGCCATGCTGCAGGGCGCCGGGATTGGCGCTGCGCGGCTGCAGGATGCGCAGGTCAATGGGCAGAAAGTCTGGCGGCTGCGGGTCGGCCCGCTGGACGGAGTGTCTGCGACGGAACTCTCGAGCCGGATTGCGGGTCTTGGCTTCGGTGCGCCGCGTATCGTCCGGGACTGATTGGAGCGTCGAAAACTGCTCTTTTGCCCGTCATCCCCGCGCAGGCGGGGACCCAGCGACTTGAGGCTTCACCGGCATGGATGACCAGCTTCGCTCTTGTGAAGCACTTCCCGCCTTCGCGGGGATGACGAGCAAGGATTTCAGGTTTACTGATCACATCCACCCACCTGCTGCACTCGCAACACCACTGGGGCGCCCCTAAAATCGTCGTTTTCCTGTTTTTCGCCGGCCGCGGCTGCCGGTTTTCGGAGTACCTAGCTTGATGAAATCCCGCCTCCTCCTCGCCGCACTGACAACCACCGTGATCGGTCTTGCCGTCGCCCAGAACACGCAGCCGCTGCCGCAACCCGCAACGCAATCCGTGCCCGCAGCAGCCGCCAATCTCCCCGTGCCGCCGCCACCGAAAGTGGAAGCCACCGCGTGGCTGCTGATGGACGCCGCCAGCGGCAACGTGCTGGCCGGCGACAACATCGAGATGCAGGTCGAACCCGCCAGCATCACCAAGGTGATGACCTCGTATGTCATCGCCGCGGAGATGAAAAACGGCAAGGTCAAGCCGACCGATCAAGTGATGATGAGCGAGAACGCGTGGCGTTCCGGCGGCGCCGGCACCGATGGCAGCTACAGCGGCTTCTCGGTCAACCAGACCGCGCCACTGGAGCAGATGGAAAAAGGCATGGTGGTGCAGTCCGGCAACGACGCCGCAATCGCACTGGCCGAGCACGTGGCCGGCAGCGAAGACGCCTTCGCCGCGCTGATGAACCAGTACGCACAACAGATCGGGATGAAGGGCTCGCGCTTCGTCAATCCGCACGGCTTGTCGGCGGAAGGCCACTACTCGACTGCGCACGATCTCGCATTGCTGGGCCGCGCCTTGATCCGCGATTACCCCGAAGCGTATGCGTACAACAAGATCAAGGAATTCACCGTCGGCCCGATCACGCAACCCAACCGCAACCTGTTGCTGTGGCGTGACAACAGCGTGGACGGCATCAAGACCGGCCACCATTCCGGGGCGGGTTATTGCCTGATGGCCTCGGCCAAGCGCGGCGACCAGCGTTTGATCTCCGTGGTGATGGGTTCGACCAGCGAGAGCCAGCGCGCCGTCGATTCGCAGGCGTTGTTGAACTGGGGCTTCCGTTTTTACGAGACGCATCGCCTGTACAACGCCATGCAGCAGGTCGCGAAACAGAAAGTGTGGAAGGGCAAGGTCAACGAAGTGCTGCTGGGCGTCGCGCAACCGATGCTGGTGACGGTGCCGCGCGGCAAGTACGCGCAACTCAAATCGACCATGGATGTGCCCAAGACGCTGGTTGGGCCGATCACCAGAGGCCAGAAGATCGGCATGGTGAAGGTCACGCTGGACGGCAAGCTGATCGCACAAAGCCCGCTGGTCGCATTGAGCGCAGTCGAGCAGGCCGGCTTCTTCAAGCGCCTGTGGCACGAATTCCTGATGTGGTGGGAATCCACCTGAGCGAGCGTTTGCAGGAGCGTCCCATGGGCGCGATGAGGCGTTACCGTTAAAGCCCATCGCGCCCATAAGACGCTCCTACCGAGGCTCGGATCCGGGTTGGGTTCGGCCGGATCTGGATCCATAATCGATCCATGGAACTCAAATCCGACAACCCCGAACATGGCTTCCAGTTCCCAGGCACCTTCGAGATCACCGCATTGGGTCCGGCCAGCGCCAACCTGGAAGACGAAATCCCGCGCCTGCTCGAGGCCGCGGGGCTCACCGTGCTGCACGAAACCGTCGCCACGCGCGACTCCTCCGGCGGCAAGTTCGTCTCCGTCAAGATCAGTTTCCAGGCCGATGACCGCGCCGAGTACGACGCGGCGCATGCCGCGCTGCGCGGGCATCCTGAAGTGAAGTGGACGATTTGAGTCCAGCGCGACATGCCTTCGTGCGCGACCTCGGTCGCCAACTCTACGAGCCGGTGTGGCGGGCCATGCAGCGCTTCACCGATGCGCGCGACGAGGCGACGCCCGACGAGATCTGGATGGTCGAACACGAGCCGGTGTTCACCCTCGGCCAGGCCGGCAAGCCGGAACACGTGCTCGCGGCCGGGGACATTCCCGACGTCCATGTCGATCGCGGCGGCCAGGTCACGTATCACGGGCCCGGGCAGATCGTGGCGTATCCGCTGCTGGACCTGAAGCGGTTGAAGCTCGGCGTGCGCGAGTACGTGTGCAGGATCGAGCAAGCCACCATCGACACGCTGGCCGAATGGAACATCGAGGCCACGCGGCGTGACCGCGCCCCGGGTGTTTACGTCGGCGATGCGAAGATCGCCGCGCTTGGCATCCGCGTGCGTCGCGGCTGCACCTTCCACGGATTGGCCTTCAACATCGACATGGATCTGGGGCCCTTTCGCCGCATCAATCCCTGCGGTTACCAAGGGCTGCGAGTGACCGCTTTGGTAGACTTGGGCGGTCCCTCCAGCCTCGATGCGGTCAAGCCGGTGTTGCTGGACAACCTCGCCAGACAGTTCGGCCTGTTGCTGCAAACGGCCGCGCCGCCAGACCTTGCAATGCCTGCACCGCAGGCAGCCTGATCCTAAAGAAATCCATGACCGAATCCGCCACCAAGACCATTCCGCTGCAAGTCATCGGCAACGCCACACTGGAGCCCTTGGCGCTACAGGCGGGCCTGCTGCAACCGGGAGTGAAGCAAATGGGCGGCGACAAGATCGGCCGCAGCCCGGTGCAGTTCGCCGATGCGCCGGTACTGCGCAAGCCGTCGTGGATCCGGGTGCGGATTCCTTCGGGCAATTCGGTGGCATTGCTAAAGGCGAAACTGCGCGAGAACCGGCTGGTGACCGTGTGCGAGGAAGCCAGCTGCCCGAACATCCACGAATGCTTCGGTCACGGCACCGCCACCTTCATGATCCTCGGCGAAGTCTGCACGCGACGTTGCAGCTTCTGCGATGTGGCCCACGGCCGGCCGAAACCACCCGATGCCGGCGAACCGCAAAACCTGGCCAACACCATCGCCGACATGGGCCTGAACTATGTCGTCGTGACCAGCGTCGATCGCGACGACCTGCGTGATGGCGGCGCGCAGCATTTCGTCGATTGCATCGCGAAAATCCGCGAGGCCAGTCCCAAGACCCGGATCGAGATCCTGACGCCCGATTTCCGCGGCAAGGGCCGCATGGAACGCGCGCTGGAGATACTGGCGACGAATCCACCCGACGTGTTCAACCATAACGTCGAAACCGTGCCGGACCTGTACCCCAACGTGCGCCCCGGCGCCGACTACCAGTGGTCGCTGACTCTGCTGCAGAAATTCAGGCAGCAGCATCCGGATGTGCCGACCAAGTCCGGGATCATGCTTGGCCTCGGCGAAACCATGGAGCAGGTGCAGGCCACGTTGCGCGACCTGCGCGCGCATGACGTGGAGATGATCACCATCGGCCAGTACCTGCAGCCGACGGCGCACCACCATCCGGTGCTGCGTTACTGGACGCCGGACGAGTTCAAGGCATTGGAAGCCTTCGGCATGGCGCTGGGCTTCTCCCATGTCGCGTCCGGGCCGCTGGTGCGCTCGTCGTATCACGCTGACCAGCAGGCGGCCGAGGCTGCGATGCACCGCTCAGCCTGATGGAAAACGTAGGCTGGGTTGGCTTCACCAACCCAGCAGGCGATATCACCCATTGCTTGATGAAGCCAACCCCGAGCAATTGAAACGCTTGACCAGCTTTGCTGTTGAAGAGCGTGCACGCTGCGCGCGAGTTCATTTCTTTTGATGAGCCCACTGCGTGCGTAGCACGCGAACAGCGAAGCTGGCCCGTAGGGCGAGCGCTGCGGCGCGAGTCAAGGAAACGGAACCAAAGAAAAGGCTTTCCCCGATCACAGCGTCAAACGGCTTCACCGCCGAGGGGATTTTTCGACTCGCCTTTGTCTGCTTCGCGGCCAAAGTCCGGCCCGCGCTTGCGGCGCGGGCGTTCGCACGGTGCGCGAGCCAATGGTTCGCAAGCGCGCACCTCCCCACCCATGGCTCGGTCGAAAAACGGCGCACATCCATGTGCGCCGCTCTTCGGGTCTGCGCGATCTTCCGTCGGCCACCCCAAACCGTCGCGGCCAACAGCCAGAAGCCTGAATCAATGCCGACAAACGGGTGTGTTTGCCTGACGAATTGTTCACATCGGCCCCATAGACCGCAGTTAGAGTGGGATCGAGGCGATGGATGAAGCCGCAACTTCCGGCACTGTCCCTTTGTCGAACGTCTCCGCATCCTGACCTTCATTCCGCACGTAACTCATCCACACGGTCACCCCACGGCCGCGAGCACCGACCCTATGAAACTTGCCACCCTGCTTGCCCTGTCCCTCACCGCGCCGCTGGCACTGCTGGCGCGCGCCGACGGGGATGCTTTGCCGACAAGCGCGAGCCCCGACCAGACAGCCACCTCCAAGCTGGTGTACGGATGGCTGTCCGACAGCCGTTATGCGTATCGGCCACGCGCGCTCGATGATGCATTGTCGCAGGACGTGTTCACGCGTTATCTCGAAGCGCTCGATCCGGGCAAGGTCTTCCTCACTGCGCAGGACGTCGCCAAGTTCGGCTCGCACAAGACGCAGTTCGACGATGCCATCAAGAGCGGTCAACTCGATGCGCCATATGCGATGTTCGCGCTGTACAAGCAGCGTGTCGTCGAGCGTGTCGCCTATGCACGCACATTGCTCAAGCAGGATATGTTCGACTTCAGCGGCAACGACCGCTGGAATTACGATCGCGAAGACGCGCCGTGGGCCGCCGATGCCGCCGCGCTCGATGCGCAGTGGAAGCAATCGGTACGCAACGACTGGCTGCGCCTGAAGCTTGCGGGCAAGAAGCCCGAAGACATCCGCAAGACGCTGGACAAGCGTTACGACAATCTCGAGGACAGCATCGGAGAGCTCAGTGGCGAAGACGTGTTCCAGACTTTCGTCAATGCGTATGCCGGCTCCATCGATCCGCACACCGATTATTTCAATCCGCGCAGCGCCGAGCGTTTCAACCAGAGCATGACGCTGTCGCTGGAAGGCATCGGCGCCGTGTTGCAGAAGCAGGACGATGTCGTCGTCATTCGCGAAATCGTCCCCGGCGGTCCCGCCGCGCTCAGCAACAAGCTCAAGCCGGGTGATCGCGTGGTCGGCGTTGGCCAGGGCGGCAGTGGCGTGATGGAGGACGTGATCGGCTGGCGCATCGATGACGTCGTCGCCAAGATCAAGGGGCCGAAAGGTACGCAGGTGCGGCTCGACCTGATCCCGGCCGAGGCGTTGCTCGACAGCAAGCCGACCCGCATCGTCATCACGCGGGCGAAAGTGCGGCTGCAGGACCAGGCAGCGAAGGCCAAGACCATCACGATTCCCGCGATGGGTGCCGCGCCGGCCAAGCGCATCGGCGTGATCGAATTGCCCGGGTTCTACCAGGATTTTGAAGGTCGTCGCAACAACAACGGCGATTACGCGTCGGCCACGCGCGACGTCGCCAAACTGCTGGCGCAGTTCCGCACGCAGAAACTCGATGGCGTGGTGATGGACCTGCGCAACAACGGCGGCGGCTCGCTGACCGAAGCGGTGGAGCTCACCGGTTTGTTCATCGACAAGGGTCCGGTGGTGCAGGTACGCGAATCGGGCGGCCGCGTTGCCGTCGAAGGCGATCGCGACGCGGGTGTGGCGTGGGAGGGACCGCTGGCGGTATTGACCAATCGCGGCTCCGCATCGGCGTCGGAAATTTTTGCCGGGGCAGTGCAGGATTACGGGCGTGGCCTGGTGATCGGTGAAACCACCTTCGGCAAGGGCACCGTGCAGAACCTGGTCGACCTGGATCGCTGGCCGGCGAATGAAACCGCACGCTTCGGCCAGCTCAAGCTGACCATCGCGCAGTTCTTCCTGCCGGGCGGCAGCAGCACCCAGAACAAGGGCGTGGTGCCGGACATCAGTTTCCCGGTCAGCGTCGACGCCAGCGAGTACGGTGAGAGCACCTACGACAACGCACTGCCATGGACGCGCATTGCCGCCGTGCCGCACACGCACTACGGCAATTTCGCGCCGCTGCTGCCCAAGCTCGACGTCTTGCACAAGGCGCGCATCACCAAAGATGTGGAGTTCCAGTGGTGGCGGGAAGATGTAACCAAATTCCGCGCCGAGCAGGCGAAAAAGTCGATTTCGTTGAACGAGGTTGAACGGCGTGCAGAACGTGACGAGGCAGAGGCGCTGCGCAAGCGTCGGCAGGATCAACGCGTGATGCTGAACATCGAACTCGATCCTCTGCTGGACGAGTATTCCGGCGATGACGGCCTGCAGACCAGCGAACGCGACGTCGCCAAGGATGCTGCGCGCGAAAAAGCCGCCGAGAAGCGTCCGGACCCTTTGCTGCGGGAGTCTGCGGCGATCCTGGCCGATGCAGTGACGCTGCTCGGTGCGGATCGCGCGTTGTCGGCGCAGGTGTTGCCGGAGGCGCAGTCGGCGCAGCACTGGACCGAGTGAAGCCTGAGGTGTGGCTGCGAATGAACCCGCACCCACAACCGCAACGCGAAGCAAGAATCGGATAGCGGGCGCCCAAGGTGCCCGTTAGTCTTTCCGCCATGGACAAACACACTCAAAAACTTGAACGCGCGCGGCAACTGCTCGATGGCGACGAGTTGTCGCTGGCCGAACTCGCGCAGGCCGTGGGCCTGAGTGCTTCGTACCTGCAACGTCAATTTGCAGCGCACTTCGGCCTGAGCCCGGCGCAATACCTGGCGCAACGCAAACTCGGTACGCTGAAGTCTGCCTTGCGCGAAGGCAACGACGTCAGCGCCGCGCTCTACGACGCCGGTTACGGGTCGCCTTCGCGCGTCTACGAAGGCGGCTCGGCCAAACTCGGCATGACGCCTGCGCGCTACCGCACCGGTGGCAGCGGCGAACAGATCCGCTGGAGTCTGGTCGACACCGCCCTCGGCACGGCGCTGGTCGCGGCGACGCAACGAGGCATCTGCATGGTCGAACTGGGCGACGATGCCGCGGTGCTCGAACAGAAACTGCAGCACGAATTTCCGAACGCGCAACTCACGCGCGTCGATGCCGGCCGCGATGAGTTCCTCGCCCCGCGTTTGCGCGCCGTAGCCGAACGTTTGGCAGGTCGCCGCGATGACGTCCCGCTCGATTTGATTGGCACCGCATTCCAGAAACGCGTCTGGGATGCATTGATGAAGATCCCGGCCGGAGAGACGCGCAGTTACGGCGACATCGCCGCATCATTGGGCAGTCCCGATGCCACCCGCGCCGTCGCCAGCGCCTGCGCACACAACCGCGTCGCGATCGTGGTGCCGTGCCACCGCGTGATCCGCAGCGACGGTTCGCTGGGCGGGTATCGCTGGGGATTGCCGTTGAAGGAACGACTGCTGCAACGCGAACGTGCCGCGTAGGCACGCGTTTGGCACGCAGTGTTGTCACGACGTTGGGGTTATCAGCGACACCTGTGCTCGCGTAAGCTGCGGAATGGACGGGTTCCGTCACTCCGGCGCAAGCAAGAAATCTCTGACAGCGGAGTTGATCAGCCCCAGCGACTTGTCGGCCTTGTCCGGTTTCATCAAACAATGAACGCCATTACCTTGAGCGCACTCGCAGCCTTCCCGCAGCAGCTGGAAGATCACCACGCGGCCATTCCCGCCGAGTACAGGCAGTGGGCGCCGTCCTCCTGGGAGGGTGTGCCGAGCGGATGCTTGACGGCGATCGAACAGGTTTGCCATGCGCGCGACATCGAGGTCGAGGGCTATCACGTGCGCTTCCAGCGCACATTGCAGGAATTCAATCCAACCCTTGCCACCATCGACAGCGAGGCGCTGGCCGTGACGCGTTCCTACGCAACGTCGAACATGCGAAGCATTGGCTGGCTTTCGCTTGGCACGCGCCGCGACCGTCCAACTCATCTCGGGATTGAATCCGGAACAGTTGATGCGCACTGCCGTGTTTGAAGGTTACGGCCCAACGACGCTGCGTGGCCTTGTGCACTACCTGTGCAGCCATGACCAGCAGCACCTCGCAGGTCCGCAATGGCTGCTGGGCAAGATCGAGGCTGACCGTGTGCAAGTGCGGAACTGAAAACTCATTCCAGCGTGGGACGAAAAAGTGTGGGACGACAAAGAGAACATTGCTGGCTAACCCGCTTCACCGTTGAAAGACACTTCGAGTGTCGACAGATGACCGAGGATTTACTTTTAATCGCATGATGACGTCCTCATCCCCCAAGCCCCGCGCGCTTGCCGTCGCAATTGCGCTCGCAGCGGTGTACCTGATCTGGGGTTCGACCTACCTCGGCATCCGCTTTGCACTGGAAGGCGGCTATCCGCCACTGCTGATGGCGGGCGGGCGTTTCATCATCGCCGGCAGCCTGCTGTATGCGGCGCTGCGCTTGCGCGGCATGCCCGCGCCCACGCGCGTGCAATGGAAGAACACGGCGTTCACTGGACTGCTGCTGCTCGGCTTCGGCAACGGCATGGTGTGCATCGCGCAGCAGTCGGTGTCGTCGGGACTGGCCGCGGTCGCGGTGGCGTCCGCGCCGTTGTGGATGGGCCTGTTCGCGGCGATGCGCGGACAACATCCGCGGCGGCTGGAATGGGTGGGACTGGCGATCGGTTTCGTCGGCGTGTTCTGGCTCAATGCCGGCAGCGCCCTGACTGCAAGCCCGCAAGGACTGGTCGCCTTGCTGATCGCGCCTATCGCGTGGTCGTTCGGTTCCATCTGGAGCCGTGGCCGCGACCTGCCTTCGCCGTTCATGGGCGCCGCGGCGCAGATGCTGTGTGGCGGCGTGCTGATGCTGGTCGCCGGCTTCATGCTCGGCGAACGCATGGACGCGTTGCCCACTTGGAAGGCGACGTTCTCCGTTGGTTACCTGATCACATTCGGCTCGATCGTCGCGTTCAGCGCCTACATCTGGCTATTGCAGAACGTGCGTCCGACGCTCGCCGGCAGCTACGCCTACGTCAATCCCGTCATCGCGGTGATGCTGGGCGCGTGGCTGGCGGCGGAGCGGTTCACCTCGCACGATGTCGGCGCGATGCTGGTGATCCTGAGTGGCGTCGTCGCGATCACGCTGGCGAAAGCGACGCAGGCGAAGTCGACACAGGTCGAAGCACCCGCACCGAAAGCCGACAACGAGCCGGCCGCATGACAGCGATGACCGCCGACTACCGGCGCGGACTGTGGATCGCCATCGGTTCGTTCGTGATGTGGGGCGTGATGCCGTTGTACTGGCATCTGCTCAAGGCGGTGCCGTCGCTGCAGATCGTGGTGCATCGCATCGTCTGGAGCGCGCTGCTGGTGGTCGCGTGGTTGCTGTGGAAGCAGGGACGCGGCTGGCTGCGCGCCGCATTGGCGAAACCGCGCGTGGCGTGGATGCTCGCACTCAGCGGCGTGTTGATCGCGTTCAACTGGGGCCTGTACATCTGGGCGGTGAACGCGGGCCACGTGATCGAAACCAGCCTGGGGTATTTCATCAATCCGTTGCTCAACGTGGTCATCGGCACGCTGTTCCTGCGCGAGCGGTTGAACCGCACGCAGTGGCTGTCGGTCGCGATCGCCACGGCGAGCGTGTTGTGGCTCACGTTCAATTACGGAAGTTTTCCGTGGATCGCGATGGCGCTTGCGGCGTCGTTTGCAAGCTACGGACTGATCCGCAAACTGGCCGCGGTCGATTCGATTCCCGGCCTCGGTGTCGAAAGCCTGTATCTGTTCGTGCCCGCGCTGGTGGTGCTGCTGTGGGGCGAGGCGAACGGGCTGGGCGGATTCCTCGACGGCTGGGGCCTGGGCCTGGATCTGCTGCTGATCCTCGGCGGCGCGCTGACCGCGTTGCCATTGATCGGATTTGCATTCGCCGTCCGACGCGTGCCGCTGTCGGTGGTCGGATTGCTGCAGTACATCGCACCGACGTTGCAATTCCTGCTCGGCGTGTTCGTGTTCCACGAAGCCTTCGATCGCGATCGCGCGATTGGTTTCATCGGCATCTGGATTGCGCTGGCGATCTTTGCGGCCGATGGGTTGTTGCGATCGCGCCGTAGCGCAGCGCCTGCGGT
>JAYTAY010000071.1:0-5005 GCA_043737255.1 Luteimonas sp. | reverse complement strand
ATGGTCGCCATTGGCCGCGAGATCACGCAGCGTCGCGATCAACGCATCGACGTCCGATGCCGTCCTGCCGTCACCGCGCAATGCTGACACGACATGCCCCGCATCCCACGCAAGTTCCGGGCGCTGCAGGAACACCACCGCATCGGCGTCGTCGAGCGAGGGCGCCAGCGTCTCGGCATGCGCACCCAGCCGCATCGAATTGCTGCGTGGCTCCATCGCGACGACGATGCGTGCTGCGCCGACCTTGGCGCGCAAACCCGCAAGCGTGGTCGCGATCGCAGTCGGGTGATGCGCGAAATCGTCGTAGACGGTGATGCCATCAACTTCGCCCAGCACTTCGAGGCGGCGCTTGACGCTGCGGAAGCCGGCGAGCGACGGAAGGATCGTGGCGACATCGACACCAACCACATGGCACGCGGCCAAGGCGGCGAGCGCATTCATGACGTTGTGGCGGCCAAGCAATGGCCATTGCACGATGCCGACTTCGTCACCGCGATGCAGCACCACGAAGGCGCTGCCGTCGTCGTTGATCATCCGCGCGCTCCACTCGAAATCTGCGTTGAAGCCGATGCGCTCGACCGGCGTCCAGCACCCCATCGCCAGCACCTCGGCGATGCGCTCGTCCTCGCCGTTGACGAGCAGGCGACCGCGCGCAGGTACCGTGCGGACCAGGTGGTGGAACTGCCGCTGAATCGCGGCGATGTCGGGAAAGATGTCGGCGTGGTCGAATTCGAGGTTGTTGAGGATCGCAACCACGGGGCGGTAGTGGACGAACTTGCTGCGCTTGTCAAAGAATGCGGTGTCGTACTCGTCGGCTTCGACGACGAATTCCGCGCCGCTACCGATACGCGCGGACACGCCAAAATCCTCGGCGACGCCGCCGATCAGAAAACCAGGTTCGCGCCCGGCCGCCTGCAGCAGGTACGCCAGGATGGTCGTCGTCGTGGTCTTGCCGTGGGTGCCGGCGACGGCGATGGTTTGGCGGCCGGGCAAGACGTTTTCGGCGAGCCACTGGGCACCGGAGGTGTACTTCAGGCCTGCATCAAGCACATGCTCGACCGCGGCATTGCCACGCGACAGTGCATTGCCGACGACGATCTCGTCGCAGTCGCTGGAAATGTTGTCCGACGAATAGCCCTGCGACAGGACGATGCCGAGCTGTTCCAGCTGCGTGGACATCGGCGGATACACCGCCTGGTCACTGCCTTCGACCTCATGGCCGAGTTCGCGTGCGAGCGCGGCGACACCGCCCATGAAAGTGCCGGCGATGCCGAGGATATGGAGTTTGCTCATGGGCAAATTGTCGCCGATTTATCTGCGGCGGTCCGACAAAGTCTGCCCTTGTAGAACTGCGCTTGCTCCGCTGCTTTTCGCATGGAGTATTGGGATAACGGTTTGCAGGAGCGGCCTCAGCCGCGAGCTCTTGAACAAATGAGAAGGACCAAAAAGCTTGCGGCTGAAGCCGCTCCTGCGCCCCGAAGGAAGTTCACTTGGGGACTAAAGAGCAAGAACAGCGGAGCAAGCGCCGCTCTACAAAAACAACGCATGCGGCTCGCCGCCAGTAGAGCCCCGTCTCCTCAGCCAATCTCCGTGGCCGGCGCAATCGCCTCGATGATCCGGTTGAACACCTCATCCAGCGAACCGACCCCGTCGACCACCGTCAACTGCCCGTGCTGGCGATAGAACTCGACCACCGGCGCCGTCTGTTCCGTATAGATGTTCAAACGCTTGCGCACCGACTCCGGATGGTCGTCGCAGCGTCCTTCGGCCTTGGCGCGGCCGGCGATGCGGTCCACCAGCAGTTCGGTATCTACTTTCAACTTCACCGCCGCGTCCATCGGCTGACCGATGCGCAGCAGCAGACCGTCGAGCGCCGCCGCCTGTGCAAGATTTCGCGGATAGCCGTCGAGGATGAAACCGTTGCGGGTATCGGGACGCGCGAAGCGGGCTTCGAGCATGCCCAGCAGGATGTCGTCGGAGACGAGATCTCCGCGCGCCATGATTTCCTTGGCCTGCACGCCAAGCGCACTGCCGGCCGCAACTTCGGCGCGCAGCAAATCACCCGTGGAGATGTGCGGCACCTGCAGTTGGTCCTTCAGCCGTGCCGCCTGCGTGCCCTTGCCCGACCCGGGCGCACCCAACAAAACCAGTCGCATTGATCGCTCCAGAAAATGCGCTTGCGGAGGCCGGCGCTACACTGCCGCACCCCCGCTGCGATACGGCGCCAGCTTACCGTATCCGGCCCCAAACCGAGACGACACATGGCTTCCGGAACCCTGCTCTACGCCCAAAGCGGCGGCGTCACCGCCGTCATCAACGCCACCGCCTCCGCCGTCATCACCACCGCTCGGGCGAAGAAGATCAAGGTGCTGGCCGCGCGCAACGGCATCCTCGGCGCATTGCGCGAGGAGCTGATCGATACGTCGAAGGAGTCCGCGGCGGCGATCGCGGCGCTGGCGCACACGCCGGGCGGCGCGTTCGGATCGTGCCGGGTCAAGTTGAAATCGTTGGCCGAGGATCGGGCGAAATATGAGCGGCTGCTGGCGGTGTTCAAGGCACATGACGTGCGGTATTTCCTCTACAACGGCGGCAACGATTCGGCCGATACCGCGTTGAAGGTGTCGCAGCTGGCCGCGGAGTTCGGCTATCCAGTGGCCTGCATCGGCGTACCGAAGACGGTCGACAACGACCTGGCCGTGACCGATTGCTGCCCCGGTTTCGGCTCGGCGGCGAAATACACCGCTGTGTCGGTGCGCGAGGCGGCGCTGGATGTGGCGGCAATGGCGGAAACCTCGACCAAGGTTTTCGTGTACGAGGCGATGGGCCGCCATGCGGGTTGGCTGGCCGCGGCTGCAGGGCTTGCGGGCAAGACCGCAGACGAGGCGCCGCATCTGATCCTGTTCCCGGAGCGTCCGTATGACGAGGCGGATTTTCTGGCGCAGGTGAAGAAGATCGTGGCGCGCGTCGGTTACTGCGTGGTCGTCGCCAGCGAAGGCATCCAGACCAAAGACGGCAAGTTCGTCGCCGATGCCGGCGGCGGCAAGGATTCCTTCGGCCACACGCAACTCGGCGGCGTGGCGTCGTACCTGGCAGGACGCGTCAAGGACCAGCTCGGCATGAAGGTGCACTGGACACTGCCCGATTACCTGCAGCGTTCGGCGCGGCATCTGGCATCGAAGACCGATCTGGAACAGGCGCTGGCGGTTGGCAAGGCGGCGGTGCAATTCGCGATGAAAGGCATGAACGCGACGATGCCGGTGATCGTGCGCACGTCGGATGCGCCGTACCGCTGGAAGATCGAAGCCGCACCGCTGACGAAAGTGGCGAACCACGAGAAGACGATGCCGACGGGATTCATCCGCAAGGATGGATATGGGATCACTGCGGCGGCGCGGACATATCTGGAGCCGCTGATCCGGGGGGAATCGCCGCCGCCTTATGGGCGGGATGGGATTCCGAAATATGTAACGTTGAAGAACGTGGCGGTGCGTCGGAAATTACCCGAATGGGCTGGATAGTCCGGCCGTGGGTTGCCGTGAGCTGACCTTCTTCCACCTGGATGCACTCATGGCGCTCCGCATTCGCAGTAATAGACTTATCTCGCACTTGCCAATGCTTGAATCGTTTGCCTGAGCATCTTTTCAGGCGACAACGAAGTTCTCTCGCCAGATCCGTCTTCGACCCTCCCGCCTCAACCAGGATCTCGCATGTCCAACATCACTCGCCGCGATTTCATCCGTAGCAGTACCGCGCTGGCTGCCACCACCCTGCTTCCTGGCATTGCGGTGGGACAAGTGCCCGCCGTCCACACGCGCCGCGCGCGACCGATCGTGATCGCATCGAGCAATGGACATAAATTCAAGAACGGCGGCACCGCCACCTGTGTGGAGACGGCTTTCGCTCGCATGACCACCGGCGGCGGCGACGTGCTCGACGCGCTGATCGCCGGGGTCAACATCGTCGAACTGGATCCCGAGGACACCAGCGTCGGCTACGGTGGGCTGCCGAACGCTGAAGGCGTGGTGCAGTTGGACGCGTGCTGCATGCACGGCCCGAAGCGACGCGCCGGCGGGGTCGCAGCGCTGGAGGGTGTACGCATGCCGTCGCAGGTTGCTCGGGCGGTGATGCAGAACACCGATCATCACCTGTTGGTGGGCGATGACGCGCAACGTTTTGCGCGACAGATGGGCTTCACCATCGAGAATGATCTGAACACGGAGCGCTCCCGTGCGCTGTGGCTGGAGTGGAAGCGCCGCACCGATCCCACCCGTTACCTGGATCCGAAGGCGCGCGCCGAAGGCGGGCATCGCGCCGGCCGGGAGATGACGGCCGAGGGGTTGATTGACGCAGAGCATTACTACGGCACCATCAACTGCAACGGGGTCAACGCGCGGGGTGATGTTTGCGGCGTGACCACCACCAGCGGACTTGCCTGGAAAATTCCCGGCCGTGTTGGCGACTCGCCCATTCTCGGGGCTGGTCTCTACGTGGATAACGACGTGGGCGCCGCCGGCAGCACGGGCCGCGGCGAGGCCAATCTGTACAACCTGACGTCGTATCTGATCGTCGAGAACCTGCGGCGTGGCATGAGCCCGAAGGACGCCGGAATGGAGGGCCTCAAGCGTATTCGTACCAACACCGTCGAGAAGCGTCTGCTCAACACGCGCGGCATGCCGAACTTCGGAATCAGCTTTTACGTCGTCAATACGCAAGGCGAACACGCCGGCGTCTCGATGTACGGAGGGGGCAAGTACGCCATCTGCACAGAGAACGGCGCGGAACTGATGCCGTTGGAACCGCTGCTCTCGGGCGCCTCCGCAGACTGATCGCGAAAGCCACTCTAAGCAGCCCGGGTAAGGCCGTTCGTGACGTTACGAGAGCCCGGGTGCGCTGCGCTTACCCGGGCTACGAAAACCGATTTTTGAATACAACTGGATTGCGGAAGGTTTCAATCCTTGCGGCAGGGGCTTCAGCCCCGACGTTGGTAAGACTGCTGCGTCGGGGC
>JAYTAY010000070.1:0-2060 GCA_043737255.1 Luteimonas sp. | reverse complement strand
CGAACGCGGAGGGTCCCGCGGACGCGCGCAACGGCGCGCCGATGTCGAAATCGGCGTGCACGCGCGAGGCCGCGAACAGGAAGCGGCCAGCGCCGCCTTCGGCCATGGCTTCGAGCGTGGCGTCACCGATGGGATCCTGCTGCGAGGCTTCCGGGAAGAGCACGTCGTAGCCCACCGCACGCACACCGGCGCGATCGAGTGCGTCCAGCAGGTCGGCATGTCGCTGACGGCTCCAGGGCCAGCCGCCCTGGTTCTGGACGCGGAAGTATTCGATCGAGCAGTCGTCGATTTCAACCACCACCACCCGCCCGGACGGTTTCGGCTCGAACGGCCGCCACTGGACCACCAGGTCGAAGATCGCGTCCTCGGCGGCATCGAGCGAGCGTGCGTGCGACCAGTCCCAACCCAGCCACAGGAGCGCGGCACAGGCCAGCAATGGATAGAAGGCGAATTTCAGGCGACACGCTGCGCGCGACAGCTGCCGCCGATAGCCGCGCTCAAGCCTGCTCCAGAAATCGATGAAGCCCTGGGCCGATGCCGCCATCGCAGCGTCGATCCATGACAGCAACGCCTGCGTCATCTTTCGCAGCATCTGCTCCGCCTGCACGCAACTCGGCCGCGTGTCGGCAAGGACAACGGCGAAAGGTGGCGTGTGCGGTCAGGCGGCGGCGATCGACTGCCCTGTGTGAGCAGACCCGGATCGGCTGAGGCTATTGTGGGTGCGAATTCATTCGCACTCACAAGGCGGAAAGCCCTGGCTAGTGATTGCGCGCGATCACTAGCCGGCCCAATGCGGTCAACGCAGCCATCCGTTCGCCCTCCGGTGCAAGCGCGGTTTGCATGATGTCCGCAAGTTCCTGCAGGCGTGCGCGCGATGCCTCGATGCCGAGCAACGCCGGAAACGTCGCTTTTGCCTGCGCTGCGTCCTTGCCGGCGGTCTTGCCGAGTTGGGCGCTGTCGCCCTCGACGTCCAGCAGGTCGTCGCGGATCTGGAAGGCGAGGCCAAGCGCATCGGCAAAGCGATTGAGTCGCTCGGTAACCGCGGGATCGACACACGCTGCAAGCGCGCCGATCCGCACCGAAGCGCGCAACAGCGCACCGGTTTTCATCGCATGCAGGCGTTCGAGCTGTTCGGCGGACATGGAACTGCCATCTCCAGTCGCTGCGAGATCCAGCGCCTGTCCACCGCACATGCCACGCGAACCTGCGGCGACTGCCAGTTCGCGCAGCATCGCGATGCGGATCTCGCCATCGAAATCTGAATTCGTCACTGCTTCGAAGGCCAGCGATTGCAATGCATCGCCGGCAAGGATTGCGGTGGCGTCGTCGTAAGCGACATGCACGGTGGGCTTGCCGCGACGCAGGTTGTCGTCGTCCATCGCGGGCAGGTCATCGTGCACCAGCGAATAGGCATGGATCAGTTCGACTGCAGCGCCGAGCGCATCGAGTTTCATTTCATCGACATTGAATGCAGTTCCCGTCGCATACACCAGCAGCGGTCGCATGCGTTTTCCGCCGTCGAGTGCGGCATGGCGCATTGCGGCGTGCAGGCGTTGCGGGGATTCATCGGCTGGAGGAAGAATGCGCCCCAGCGCGGCTTCGGAACGCGCGCGCCATGCGTCAAAGCGCGGTTGGTGCACGCCGTCATCAAGCATTGGCGTACTCAGGCATCGTGAGTCGGGAATGGTTCCGCCGACACAGGATCCTGTGGGTCGCTGAGTAGTCGGACGCGCAACTCGGCCTGCTCCAGTGCCTGCTGGCAACGGCGGTACAGGCCGACGCCGCGTTCGTAGGCGGCTAGCGATTCCTCGAGGCTCAACTCGCCGTGTTCCATCTTCTCGACGAGGTTTTCGAGCTCATCCAGCGAGCTCTCGAAATTCGCAACCGGCGAGGCTTCGGTTTCAGCAGTGGGTTTGCGTGCCATGGGTGAAGTTTGCGGGGCGGGGAAGGGGCGGTCAATCGGGTTCTTTTGAGTCGTCATTCCCGCGAACGCGGAAGCGCTTTTCAACAGCGATAGCTGGTCAACCCGGCGACTTCGCTTTTGCTTGACCCCAGGGGCG
>JAYTAY010000069.1:0-5026 GCA_043737255.1 Luteimonas sp. | reverse complement strand
CGCATCCGGCATCCATTGGTGATGGAATCGTGGCGATGCGGCGACTTGTTGCGCGCTCAAGCCAGCGTCGTACGCGAGGATCGCCAGCAACGCCTGGGTGATGATGCGGCTGCCGCCGGACGCACCGATCGCGGCGACTTTCGTGTCGGACTCGATGAAGCTCGGCGTCATCGAACTCAGCATGCGCTTGCCAGCTTCCGGCGCATTGGCCGCGAAACCCATCACGCCAAAAGCGTTGGGCGTGCCTGGTTTCAGCGCGAAGTCGTCCATCTCGTTGTTGAGCAGCACGCCGGTGCCGGGCACGATCATGCCGGAGCCGTACAACAGGTTGACTGTTTGCGTGGCCGCGACGCGATTGCCGTCGGCATCGATGGTGGAAAAGTGCGTGGTTTCATCATCCTCCAGCGGCGCCGGCTGGCCCGACAGCAACGCGCTGGGTGTCGCCTTGTGCGGATGAATGGTCGCGCGCAGGCCGGCGCCGTAGCCGGCGCTGGTCAGCCGCGTGGGCACCTTGACAAAATCCGGATCGCCGAGATAGATCGTGCGGTCGCGATAGGCGCGGCGCATCGCCTCGACGACCAGGTGCGTGCGCTGCGGTGCGTCAAGCCTGGCCAGATCCCAGCCTTCCAGCACCTGCAGCATTTCTGCGAACGCAACGCCGCCCGATGACGGCGGCGGCGCTGTCACGATGTTCCAGTCGCGATAGCTGAACTTGATGGGCTCGCGTTCGCGCACGCGATAACTCGACAATTCCTCCACTTTCCAGATGCCGCCTTCAGCCTTGACGCCGGCGAGCAGTTTGCGCGCGACTTCACCGCGATAAAACCCGTCGAAACCCTTGCCTGCGAGTAATTCCAACGTCGCTGCGAGATGGGGCTGCGTCAGCGTTTCGCCTTCTTCCAGCGCGTCGCCATCAGCCAGAAACACCGCGCGTGTTCCCGGATACCGCTCCATCACTTCGCGCCGACTGCCATAGCCTTTTGCCAGCCGCGCGTAGACCGGAAAACCGTTCCGCGCCAACCCGATCGCAGGCGCGAGACTGGTCTTCAATGGCAGCTTTCCGTACTTGTCCGCCAAGTGCACCAGCGCGGCGGGCAATCCCGGAATGCCGGCCGACCACGGCCCGTTTTCGGCACGATCGCGATCAAGTTCGCCGTTCTTGTCGAGATAGGCTTCCTGCGTCCCCGAGGCCGGCGCGGTTTCGCGCGCATCGATGAAGACATCGCGATTGTTCCTGGCATCGTGCAGCAGGAAAAATCCGCAGCCGCCTAGGCCGGAGCTGATCGGCTCGACCACCGACAATGTCGCCGAGGTCGCCACCGCCGCATCGAATTCATTTCCGCCAGCGCGCAGGATTTCAAACCCGGCATCGGTGGCGAGTGCATGCGCCGATGCGATGGTGGCGCCCGGTGGGTGTTTCGCTGCCACACGCTCGGCCGCGAACGCAGAGGGCATCAACAGCGCCGCCAGCAACCACCAACCCCCCACCGCCCACGGCTTTGTCATGCGGATTCCTGTTCCAGCCGACGCAGTTTTGCCAGCAGTTGATTGTTGGATTCGGGGAAGGCGGGATCAGGATCGATGCATTCGACCGGACAGACCACCACGCATTGCGGTTCGTCGTAGTGGCCGACGCATTCTGTGCAGCGCGCCGGATCGATCACGTAAATGGTCTCGCCCTGCGCGATCGCCTTGTTCGGGCAGACTGGCTCGCAGACGTCGCAGTTCACGCAGGTTTCGTTGATCTTCAGCGACATCTCAACCTGCCAAACAGAGACAAGTCGCTAGAAGACCAGCTGACGCTGCTGAGAAGCGCCTCCCGCTTTCGCGGGCATGACGATTCCGCAAAGGCGTGTCCGCGGCGCGGCCGCGCGCGGAATCGTCACTTGGCTTCGACAAAAACATAATTGACACCCGAAGTTGCCACGCCAGCCTTGACGCGCTCGCTATCGGCAGGCGTACCGACGTAGACCACCTTGACGCCCTTCATCGCGTTCACCTTGATCGGCTCGAACGACGTGATGATCAGGTCGGCCATCTTTGCCGGCGAGGGCGAACCAAACACCAGCATGTTGCCTTCGATGATGCCGCGGCCCACGTCGCCTTCCACCTTTTCAAGCAGTCGGTCGTACTCGGCGGCAAAGTCGGGCGATGTTTCTGCGGGCAGGAAGTAGGCAAACGGGCTGGCGTTGACGCCGTCCATGTTGCGCGTGGCGACGTCGACGATGTAGGCCTGCCAATCGGCCTTTGCTGTTGTGGTCGGAGCAGTGACAGCCGCCGCTTCGACTTCTTTCGGCGCCTCTTCCTTCTTGCAGGCTGCAAACGGCAGCGCGAGGCAGGCAACCAGAGACATGCGTGTGAGAATCCGGCGTGCAGTGATGTTCATGTTATCCCCAGTGTCTTGTCATGCAATGTGCGCTGCCATTCGGCCTGCAACGCGTCGGCCACAGCTGGCGGCACGAAACCCGACACATCCCCGCCAAGTCGGGAGATTTCGCGTACCAGCGAAGAAGAGATGAAGCTGTATTGCTCGGCTGGCGTCAAAAACAGTGTTTCGACTTCCGGAATCAAATGGCGGTTCATGCTGGCCAGCTGGAATTCGTATTCAAAATCCGATACCGCGCGCAGGCCGCGAATCAGCACACCCGCGCCCAGATCGCGAACGAAATGCGCCAGCAACGAATTGAAGCCGAGTACTTCGACATTGCCGTATGCACTGACTGCAGCGCGAGTCAGATCGACGCGCATCTGCAGCGGCAATACAGTGCCCTTGCCCGCACTTTCGGCGACACCGACGATGAGTCTGTCGAACAGCGGGGAGGCGCGATTGACCAGGTCGATATGCCCGTTGGTGATCGGGTCAAACGTACCTGGATAGACTGCGATTCGAGTGCGCGCCACGCTCATTTTGTCAGGGGTCGTGAGGTCGTTGGAAGCCGGCCCAAGTGTAGCAGCGACCGCTCAGGCCCGACGGTATAGCGCGTAGCGCACCTGTCGCGTGCGTCCTTCGCGGTGCAGTGCCCAATGCGGCGGCAACGCCGGCGTCCATTCCGCTGGCGTTTCCAGATACAGCCACGCCCCGCCACGCAGTTTGGGCAACAGCAAGGCAAGGACCTTGTCCCACAACTCCGCCGCGAATGGCGGGTCCACGAATGCGATATCGAACGCCCCCTGCGGTTGCACGGCCAGCCAGTCCAGCGCATCCGCCTGTACAACACTGGCCGCCTGCCCGCCTTCGAGCCGACCGGCCACATCGCGCAACGCGGCTGCGAGCACTGGATCGGATTCGAGCAGCGTCGCGTGGGCCGCACCGCGGGACAACGATTCCAGGCCAAGCGCGCCACTGCCCGCAAACAGGTCGAGCACCCGCGCGCCGGGCAACACCGGCATCAACCAGTTGAACAGGGTCTCGCGGACGCGATCGGGTGTCGGCCGCAACCCCTGACGATCGGCTACCAGCAGACGTGTGCCGCGCCAGCGGCCGCCGATGATGCGAACACTGCCCGGCGCGGTGTTGCGCGCATGCGTCATCAGGGGTGCGGGGAGTCGGGTGATAGCATGGCTGCATTCTCCGACATCCTCGTGCAATGGTCAGTTTTTTCCGCCGCAAGAAGCCGGAGCCGGGCCCGGAACGTCGCCTCAGCGCCGAAGAAATCGCCGCGGCGTTTCCGGATCCGGGCAATAGCGAGCCTGTTGCCGAACCGGTTTCCGAAGTTGCGCCCGGGATCGCCGATTTCGATACGACCACCTCCCGAATAGTCGCCGCCGAGACGGATCGGCCCTCGTTCGACGAAGTGCCGCTCGAACATATGCAGATTGCAGCAGCCGCACCCGACAAACCGGGTTGGCGCGACCGCCTGCGTGGCAGCGGTTTTGCGCGCGGCATTTCCGGATTGTTCTCGCGCAATCCCAAACTCGACGAGGACCTGCTCGACGCCATCGAAACCGCATTGCTCACCGCCGATGTCGGCGTGGCCGCGACCACCTCGCTGGTCGAGGGCTTGCGGCAACGCATGAACCGTCGCGAGTTCGTCGATGCCAATGCTCTGCTTGCAGGATTACGCAACGAACTGGTCGCGATGCTGCGACCGGTCGCGCAACCACTGTGGATCGACGCCGCAGCCAAGCCTTTCGTTTTGCTCGTCGTCGGCGTCAACGGCGTTGGCAAGACCACGACCATCGGCAAACTGGCGCACAGGTTTCGCGATGAAGGCCACAGCTTGATGCTCGCAGCCGGCGACACGTTCCGCGCCGCAGCCGTGGCACAGCTGCAGGCCTGGGGTGATCGCAACGGCGTGCCGGTGATCGCACAGGGACAGAACACATCTGGCAAGAGCGGCGACGCGGCATCGGTCGCGTTCGATGCCTTACAGGCCGCGCAATCGCGCAGGATCGACGTGCTGATTGCCGATACCGCCGGTCGCCTGCACACACAGGGCGGATTGATGGCCGAGCTCGGCAAGATCCGCCGGGTACTCGCAAAACTCGATCCGGCAGCGCCGCATGAAGTACTGATGGTGATCGATGGCACCACCGGCCAGAACGCGTTGTCGCAACTGCGACAGTTCAATGCGGTGGTCGGCGTGACAGGACTGGTAGTGACCAAGCTCGATGGCACCGCCAAGGGCGGCGTTGTATTCGCATTGGCGCGCGAGTTCGGCATCCCGATCCGGTACGCCGGCATCGGCGAGCGTCCGGAAGATCTGCGCGTATTCGACGCCGAAGCCTTCGTCGATGCGCTGCTGCCGGAATCGCTAGGCACGTGAGCCGCAATCGCAAGCTGGCGTTGATCGCAGGCGGCATCGCGATACTGTTGTTGGTCTTGGCGTTTTCGTTGTGGATCGCGCTGCAACCGGAGCGCGTCACTCGACTGATCCTCGACCAGGCAAGCCGTGCACTGGGCCTCGAAATCACCGCAGGCGGCATCGGTGAATATCGCTTGCGCGGCACGCCGATGCTGGTGGTACGCGATGTCGTCGCCCGCGAACCTGGCGCGGCAAAACCCTTGCTGCGCGCTGAGCGCATC
>JAYTAY010000068.1:0-2065 GCA_043737255.1 Luteimonas sp. | reverse complement strand
TTGGACTGCACGGTCAGGGCCACGCCGTTGACTTCGGGCGGGTAGGTCTCGGTAACGATGCTGTAGCGCATGCGCAACTCCACGTTTGCGCAAGGCTGCTCCCGGCAGATGACGGCGGGGCGTCGGGCGAATGACGGTGGGGTGACGCAAGGCGAGTTCCCGTGCTTGCCTGGCATGACGTGTTGTTTACGAGATGGCTCGGGAATCGGTGGGCGCTTGAGCGCGGGTTGTCGCATGGCACTTGACAAGCATCGGGTGTATGAACTGTACTAAGTTACATAGTACAGACGACACGGAGTGCGCATGGCCCGGACCCAACCCCTGATGATCCAGATCGCCACCGGCGATCCGCGCCCGATTAGCAGGCAGATCGTGGATGCGATCCGGATGAAGGTCGCCACTGCCGAGTTGGGGCAGGGCGACCAGTTGCCCAGCGTGCGCGGCTTGGCCCAGCAGCTCATGGTCAACCCCAACACCGTCGCCAAAGCCTATGCCGAACTCACCGCCGAGGGTTGGCTGGAGTCGCGCCAGGGACTTGGACTGTACGTGGCCTTGCAGCGCCAGCGGCTGTCGGACACCGAGCGCGAACGCAGGCTGGACGAGGCCATCGGTCGCTTCGTCAACGACGTGATCCCACTTGATTTTCCGCCTGCCGAGGTGCAGGCGCGCATCGCCGGCCAATTTCAGCAACTCGCACCGCGAAAAATCGCCTGACCCCGCCTGACCTTTACTGAATCCCGAACAATTTTTCGAGACCGCCATGTCCGACAGCACCAAGTCACAGTCGTCCGAATATGTGATCGAAACCGTTGCGCTGAGCAAGCGTTACGGCCGCAAGCTCGCCCTCGATCATCTCGACCTGCGCATCCCGCGCGGCCGCATCCACGCCATCGTCGGTGCCAACGGCGCCGGCAAGTCGACGTTGTTCCGCATCCTGCTCGGATTCCTGCCACAGACTGCGGGTGAGGCGCGCATCCTTGGCCGCGACAGCCGCCGGCTCACGCCCGATGATCGTCGCCGCATCGGCTTCGTCAACGAGGAACACACGTTGCCGGGATGGATGCGCGTGTCGGCGGTGACGGCGATGCAGCAGCGTCACTATCCGCGCTGGAACCAGGGCGCGTTCGATGGCGTCATCGGCCACCACCACGTCCTGCCCGAACAGAAGGTCGGGCAGCTGTCGCGCGGCGAACGCGCCGGTTTCAACCTCGCGTTGGCGCTTGCGCAAAGCCCGGAATTGCTGGTGCTCGACGAACCCACATTGGGCCTGGATGTCGTGGCCAAGCGCGCCTTCCTGGAATCACTCCTGTACAGCAACGCGGCCGACGAGATCACGGTGATCTATTGCTCGCACCAGATGGAGGAGATCGAACGCGTTGCCGATCACCTGATCATCCTTGAGCGCGGCAAGCTGATGAACCAGTCAGCGCCGGACGATTTCTGTGCGCGCGTCACCCACTGGATCGCCGATGTGCCATTCAAGGGGCCGGAACCGTCCACCGTGCCCGGTCTCCTGCAGCTGCAGCGCATCGACGGACTGCATCACTACCTGGTGCTCGACCAGGACGAAGACTTCGCGGAGTTCCTGCGCGCCAGTGGCGCGCGTTCGGTACAGAGCATGCCGGTGAGCCTGGACCGTGCGGTCAACGGTTTCCTGGCGAAGAACCACGCAGCGCCTGCCGCATCCATCCATGCACCGACACACACCTCTGCTGCCGTAACTACGGTGGCAGCGCTTCGATAGGGGAACGTCATGTGGGATCTGTTCAAGGCGGAACTGCTCCGCTTCCGCGCCTGGGCTGGCGCGTACGCAACACTGCACCTGATCGTGCTCGGGTTCATGTCGCGGTTGGTGGACCTTGCGCAGCAGCCATCGCTGGTCTACGCGGTCATCGGTAGCATTTACGTGCTGACCGGTTTGCTGCTCGGGCTGTACCAGATGGGCGGATATCGCCGGCCGAATGCATGGCTCAACCTGCTGCATCGGCCGCTGCCGCATTGGCAGGTGGCGATCGCGTTGTTCGGCGCGGGTGCTGTGATGCTTGCGGCGGCAATCCTGTTGCCG
>JAYTAY010000067.1:0-5051 GCA_043737255.1 Luteimonas sp. | reverse complement strand
GGCCGCAGGCGCAGCGACTGGAGCCGCAGCGGCGTCCCGAGATGGCGCAAGTCGAACTCGCAGCGCTCGCACTGGAACTGGCTGCGTGGGGCAGTGACGCACTGCGTTTTGTCGATGCACCGCCGTCAGGGGCAATGGCCGCCGCCCGCGACTTGCTGGTGCGTTTGAACGCCCTTGATGTCGCGCATGCGATTAGACCCTTCGGCCGACGCATGCTCGCTCTCGGCACGCATCCACGGCTGGCCGCCATGTTGCTTGCGTCAACGAGTGATGCCGAACGCGCACTCGCCTGCGATCTCGCCGCGTTGATCGAAGCGCGCGATCCCATGCAGGGCATGCAGCGCTCCGACGCGTTGATCGATCGCTGGCAGGTGCTGGCGGCGTTGCGTGCGGGCCGCGCGCCGCACGATGCCAACCGCAATGCGCTATCGGCCATCGACCAGGCCAGCAGGCAATGGCGGCGGCGCCTGCGCCTGGATTCGGCGCCGCCGCGCGAGGCGTCCGCGCACCTGCTCGGCGACCTCCTGGCGCATGCGTTCCCCGATCGCATCGCGCACCAACACGCCAGCGATCCACGTCGTTACCAGCTGGCCAACGGCCGCATGACGCGTCTGCTGGAAACCTCCGCGTTGTACGGCGAACGCTGGCTGGTGATCAGCGAACTGCGCTTCGATGAGCGCGACTCGCTGATCCTGCGCGGCGCACCCGTCGATGAAGCGCGCTTGCAACGCGAATTTCCGCAACGCTTCATCAGCGAGGATCGCGTGCGCTGGGACAACGACAAGCGCGCGATCGTCGCGCAACGCGAGCGCCGTTTCGACAACATCGTGCTGGAGATCAAACCGCTGGCGCATGCCGATCCATCGCGCCATGCCGAAGCGCTGGTCGACGCGGTGCGTCAGCTCGGCCTCGACGCATTGCCGTTTACGCCAGCGCTGTCGCAGTGGCGTGAACGTGTGCAGTGCCTGCGTGCGTGGATGCCGGAACTGGGGTTGCCGGACGTGTCCGACACCGCGTTGCTGGCGACGCTCGAGCACTGGCTCAAGCCCGCGCTCACCGGCAAGACGCGGTTCGATGCGTTGCGCGAAAGCGAACTGGCGGACGCGCTCAAATCAGGCGTCGACTGGTCGCTGCGGCAACGCATTGATGCGCTGGCGCCGTCGCGCATTGGCGTGCCGTCCGGCATGGAGCGCGAGATCACCTATCGCCATGACGAGGCGCCGGTGCTGGCGGTGAAACTGCAGGAGTTGTTCGGCCTGGCCGATACGCCGCGCATCGCCGACGGGCGTATTCCATTGACCCTGCATCTGCTGTCGCCGGCCGGGCGGCCGTTGCAGGTGACGCAGGACCTGCGTGGTTTCTGGGAGCGGACGTATCCCGACGTCAAAAAAGAAATGAAGGGACGCTATCCCAGGCATCCGTGGCCGGACGATCCATGGTCGGCCACGGCGACGCATCGGGCCAAGCCGCGGGTGCGTTGAGTCTGGATGCTGAGTCTGGCTTGGTTTGCGATTCGCGATTCGGATGATGCCTCCTTAAGATCTTGCGGCCGCGCGCCAGCTTCTTGTTCCGCCCCTGCATTGTCAGCAACCTCACGATTCAGCTGGCAGCCCAACAACGCCAGATTTCTCACGCGATGTGAACACCGCCGCGTCGACACTGCACTCCACATTCGCTGCAAGGAAACCCGACATGAGCACCTTCAATTCGCTGCCCGGACGTGCCCTTGACCTGGTCTCGCAAGTCGGCGATGGACTGCGCGGCGCGCTCCCGGGCGTGGCCGGCAAATGGCTGGAAACTGGCGCCAAGCTGGGCGCGCTGAAGACCGGCACGCGCATCGCGGCGACCTTCGTCCGTCGTAACCCCGCCATCGCCGTGGCAACGGCCGCAGGTGCGGGCTTGTTGTGGTACGTCGCACGCCGCCAAGCGAAGAAGGCACAAGCCAATGGCGCGATCGAAGGCAGCGCAACGCGCATAGAAGCCAAGCGGGCAAGCACCACGTCACGACGCAGCACCACGCGCAAACCGCGCGCGCGCAAGACCACCGCTTCAACCTGACACCCAGGAAAACCTGTTCTTCGCTCCTCATTCCAGCGCAATCTGTAATGAGGAAAAGGTCTGGATGAGCCGACCGGCAGGAGTCCTGCTTGTCACGCCAGCAAAGCTTACGACTCGGTTAGCGCCCCGTTGTCGAGGGGCCGCGCTTCGGGCAATTCGATGATGAAGCAAGCCCCGCCGCCATCCCGGTCTTCGTACCAGAGATGGCCCCCGGCGTTGGCGATAATCTGACGCGCAAGCGATAGTCCCAGCCCACTCGACAAGCCGTCGGCAGGATCGTGTTCGGTCAACCGCACGAAGGGTTTGAACAGTTCGCGTTGCCTGACGGGGGGAATTCCGGGGCCGCGGTCCTGCGCAATGAGGCGCCAGAATCCGGGCGCACCGGCGCGGGCACACAACTCCAGTTCACCGCCGGCCTGCGCGTACTTGATCGCATTGGTCACGAGGTTCTCTGCCACCTGGCGCAACACAAGGCCATCAATGGCTACCTGCTGATCCGTCGGCGGCGGCACGATCTCCAGCCGCATGCCGAGCGCATCGAGTTGAATCTCGTAGCGACGCTCCAGCCAGTCCATTGTTTCCTGCAACCCGGTCGTGGCGGCTGATGCATCCCTGAATTTGTTGTGTGCGTCCGCCTGCGCTTCAAGGTAGCGGCGGATGTAACCGACCGCGTCGCTGGCGCTTTCGTGGATCATCTGCAGGTAGCGCGGGATGCGCTCGGGCTTGCAGCCATCCTGCAGCAGGATCTCGCTGGCAAACAGCACGCTGGTCAGCGGGTTCTTCAGGTCATGCGCCACCAGATTGACCAGCTCCTGGCGCTCGCGCGCGACGCGCTCGAGGCGATCGCGGGTCAGCTTCAGGCCGATATGCGTATTCACGCGCGCCAGCAGTTCCTCGGGCATGAAGGGCTTGGTGACGTAGTCCACGGCGCCGGCATCGAATGCGCGCAACAGCAGGTCGCGGTCCTGGGCGGCGGTCAGGAACACCACCGGCATGCGCAAAAATTGCGGCCGCTGCTTGAGTTCGGCTAGCAGCGCGAAGCCGTCCATGCCCGGCATCATCATGTCCAGCAGCATCAGGTCGGGGGTGTGCTGCTCGCAGATCGACAGCGCCGTCGGGCCGTCGGCGGCCGTGACCACCGCATAGCCATGGCGCGACAGCAGCGCAGTGACCACGCGCAGGTTCGCCGGCTGATCGTCGACGACCAGGATGTGTCCCGCGTTGTTGGCTGATGCATTCATCCAGGCCCCCCGAGCCATGGCCCACCACGTGCCGGATGCCGACGTCACGTTGGGCGGAGGAACATTAACAAATCGCCATGCCGGCGTGTGCCCCGCACTGAATAATCTAGCGTCCTCGAGCGGACTCAAGCCGACTGGCGGGCTTCCTGCCAGTGGCCGGGCGCCAGATCGCCCAACCGGTACGCGCCGATGGCGACTCTTACCAGACGTAACGTCGGCAAGGCGACCGCAGCGGTCATCCGCCGCACCTGGCGATTGCGGCCTTCGCCAATGGTCAGTTCCAGCCAGGCCTCCGGCACGGTCTTGCGAAACCGCACGGGCGGATCGCGCGGCCACAGCGTGGGCGCGTCGATGTGCTGCACCGCGGCCGGCCGGGTCACGCCATCCTTGAGTGGCACGCCGCCCCGCAACGCATCGAGTTGCGGGGGCTGCGGATCGCCTTCGACCTGCACCCAGTAGGTTTTGGGCTGTTTGTGCCTGGGATCGGTGAGTTGGTGCGCCAGCGCGCCGTCGTCGGTCAGCAGCAACAGGCCTTCACTGTCGAAATCCAGACGGCCCGCCGGGTAAACGCCGGCTGGCAAACCGAAGTCGGCAAGCGTGCGCCGCGCCGGCACGCTGCGATCAGTGAACTGGCACAGCACGCCGTAGGGTTTGTTGAAGACGATGAGCATGCACGGCAGCGGGCTAACGACCAAGTGCGCGCGAAGTCTCAGCGCGCGCGCGCGGCTTCGACATCGCGGCACTTCAGTTCATTCGCGGGCGGGCTTCACGAACCGCAACGTCATCCGGTCACTCTCCCCAATCGCCAGATACTTCTCGCGATCCTTGTCCTTCAGCCGCAGCACCGGCGGCAACGTCCACACGCCGTCGGCGTAGTCCCTGGTATCGCGCGGGTTGGCGTTGATCTCGGCGGAATCGGCCAGCTTGAAACCGGCAGCCTGCGCCATCGCGATCACCTGCGCCTGGCCGACATAGCCCGACTCGTCATCGGCCGGCACATCGGCCTTGGCGCGATGTTCGACCACGCCGAGGTTGCCGCCGGGTTTGAGCACGTCGTAAAACCCCTTGAACATGCCTTCTGCCTGCCCGGCCATGCGCCAGTTGTGGACGTTGCGGAAGGTCAGCACCACGTCGGCGGAATTGGCTGCGCCAAACTGCGGCGCGTTCGGATCGTAGGCGACGACCTGCACGCGATCGTATTGCGCCGGGCCGGATCTGTACTTGGTTTCCAGATCGGTCCTGGTCTTCTGCTGGTAATCGCGGCCGCGGCCGGACGTGACCGCTGCGGGATCGACCACGGCGGCGATGTAGCGCCCGTTTCCGCGCAGATACGGCGCGAGGATTTCGCTGTACCAGCCGGCGCCGGGCGTGATTTCGATGACGGTCTGGCTGGGCATCACGCCGAAGAAGGTCAGCGTCTCGCGCGGATGGCGGTAGCGGTCGCGCGAGGAGTTGCTGGAGTCGCGCCAGTTGCCGGTGATGGCGGCATCGAGTGCTGCCGTGGCGTTGGCGGCGGGCCCGGCGGCGTCGGTGCGGACCGGCGTCGGGGTGCAGGCGGACGAAACGAGAACGAGGGCGGCGGCAAGCGTGGCGATGCGGAGCATGGGATCACCGGATTGAAAGTGGAGCGCCGATTCTGGACGTGCCGTGCCGTGATCGCCAGTGGGTCCGGAAGATCACATCTGCTTTTGTGGAAAGGGCTTCAGCCCCCCGATGCTGCCGATTCACCGGCGCGGGGGCTGCAGCCCCTCC
>JAYTAY010000066.1:0-5051 GCA_043737255.1 Luteimonas sp. | reverse complement strand
CGAACTTGATGCCCTGCGCCAGCGGCAGCGAATCCGAATAGTTGATGGTATTGGTCTGCCGGCGCATGTAGACCTTCCACGCGTCCGAACCCGATTCGCGGCCGCCGCCGGTTTCTTTCTCGCCGCCGAACGCGCCGCCGATCTCCGCGCCGCTGGTGCCGATGTTGACGTTGGCGATGCCGCAATCCGAACCGGATGCGGACAGGAACGCTTCCGCCGCTTTCAGGTTGGTGGTGAAGATCGACGACGACAAGCCTTGCGGCACCGCATTCTGGAGAGCAAGCGCCTCGGCGACGTTCTTGACCTTCATCACGTACAGGATGGGCGCGAAGGTTTCGGTCTGCACCACCTCCGCATCGTTCGACAAACCGGTGACGATGGTCGGCAGCACGAAGTTGCCCTTGCGATCATCCAGCGCCTTGCCGCCACTTTCGATCTTGCCGCCGCTGGCCTTTGCCTTCTCGACGGCATCGAGATAGCCCTGCACGGCATCGCTGCTGTTGAGTGGGCCCATCAGGTTGGCCGGGTCGGTCGGGTCGCCGATTTTCTTTTCGACCTGCGCGTAGGCGGTGACCAGTTTCGCCAGCACATCGTCATAGATATTCTCGTGCACGAACAGGCGACGAGTCGTCGTGCAGCGCTGACCGGCGGTGCCGACCGCACCGAACACGATCGCCGGGATCGCGAGTTTCATCTCGGCGCTTTCGTCAACAATGATTGCGTTGTTGCCGCCGAGTTCCAGCAGGCTGCGGCCCATGCGACGCGCGACCCTTTCGCCGACGATGCGGCCGACCTTGGTGGAACCAGTGAAGCTGATCAATGCGATGCGTTTGTCATCGACGAAGCTCGAGGCAAGCTCGGTGCCGGCATCGTTGAACATGAAGAACAAATCCGGGAAGCCGCCGGCCTTGAGCGCTTCGTTGCAGATCTTCATCGATGCAATCGCCGACAGCGGCGTCTTCGGCGATGGCTTCCAGATCGTGATGTTGCCGCACACCGCCGCGACGAAACTGTTCCAGGCCCAGACCGCGACCGGGAAATTGAAGGCCGAGATCACGCCGACGATGCCGAGCGGATGCCACTGCTCGTACATGCGATGGCCGGGACGTTCGGAATGCATCGTCAAGCCGTACAACTGCCGCGACAGGCCGACGGAAAATTCACCGATGTCGATCATTTCCTGCACTTCGCCATCGCCCTCGGGCTTGCTCTTGCCCATTTCCAGCGCGACCAGCGAGCCGAGCGCGTCCTTGTTCGAGCGCAACGCTTCGCTGCACAGGCGAACCGCTTCGCCACGGCGCGGTGCGGGTGTGGTGCGCCAGATCTTGAAGGCAGCCTGGGCGCGTTCGACGATGGTGTCGTAATCCTCCTGCGAAGAGGCCTGCACGCGCGCGAGGATTTCGCCGGTGCTGGGATTGATCGGTTCGATGACGCCGGCGTCGCTGGTCTTCGACCATTCGCCGTTGCCGATGTAGCTGCCCGAGTGGGCGGTATCGAGGCCGAGCGCCTCGAGGATCTTTTGCGACATGGGAACTCCTGGGGGTGCGTTTCGCTGCGGCGTGCGCGGGCTCGTCAGGACGAGCAGGTGCCTATTTTAGCGGGTTTGGATACGGAACCGGATGGCTTTCGTCCCCCAAGGGGACTTCCTTACGGGCGTAGGAGCGGGTTCAGCCGCGAGCTCTTCGGTGATTGAAAGTTTCCTACACCGCTCCTACGAAGGGCAGGGGGTCTGGACTTCAGCAGAAAAGCAGCGGAGCAAGCTCCGCTCTACAGGGACACGTCGGCGGGAACTGGCGAGCCGGGCTGCCAGCCGCTTTGTTGCAGGCCATCGAGCAGTCCAGTCAACTTGTCGCGAGCCACGGTGCTATGGATCGGCAGCACCAGCAGGTCGCCGGCCTTGGCCCACCGCAGCGTGTCAAGTGCAGCCTTCGTTTCATCGAGTTCGATAGCAATGTTACTGTCCGGCACGCCATGTTGCATCAGCGCTCCACGCATGATCGTGGCGATCTCGCCCGGCTCGCGACCGCGCAGGTAATCGTCGATGTCCTTGAGCACGATCAGGTCGGGGCGATATTCGGCAGCGATAGCAGCCAGTGCGCGATAGTCGTCGTCTTCGCGATTGCCGGCATGGCCCAGCACCAGAGCCAAACGGCCATCGCCACGCGCGGCATCGGCGCTTTTCATCAACACCTGCAAGCCATCTACGTTGTGCGCGTAGTCCAGCACCACGCGCACGCCGCCTAGTGTCCAGCGCTGCATGCGGCCGGGATTGTCGCTTGGCGCTTCGCCGAAACGACGCAGCGTCGCTGCGATGGTGCTCCCGGCAATGCCCAGCGCGCTCGCGCCCAGCGCCGCTGCGGCGAGATTGGCGACGTTGTACGCCGCGTGCCCGCCGAAACTCAGCGGCATATCGGCCACGACACCGAGGTCGTGTTCGATGCCATCGCGGTGCAGGTACAAATGTCCATCACGCGGTGCACAGGTTGCGCCATTTGTTTGTCGATGTGCGACGAGTCGCGAATGCTCGGCATCCAGCGAGAACCATCCAAACGGACAGGTCAGGCCGTCGGCATTGCGCGCCAGTAGTTCGTCATCGGCATTCAGGACCAACAGGCCGTCAGCGCGGATCGCGCGGGCAACAGTCAGCTTGACCTGCGCGAGCTGGTCGAGCGTGTGGATGCCGTATTCGCCGAAATGATCCGGGCTGATGTTGGTGACGATGGCCGCTTGCGCATGACAGACCGCAAGCCCGCGCCGCAGGATGCCGCCACGCGCGGCTTCCAGTACGGCTGCTTGGACATCAGCCACGCGTAACGCGGTCCGCGCGCCACCCGGGCCGGAAAAATCGCCGGCTTCGAGTGTTTCGCCATCGACGAACACGCCATCGGTGCAGCTGTGCGCCGTGCGCCAATGGTGTGCGCGGCAGATCGCAGCGAGCGCGCGCACGGTCGTCGTCTTGCCGTTGGAGCCGGTGACGAGCGCGACCGGGATTGCATGCAGTGCATTCCAATCGACATCGTCGGGAACGGGAAGCGCATCGATTGGCCAGCTCTGGCTGCCGATGCCTTCGCCGAGGGTCAGGAATTCGTCGTCGGGGAGGGCGGGGAGGTTGCGGACTGACGCTTCGTGCAATAGCGCCAGCAAGCTCAGGTCCGCTTCTGCCTGCGCGACGAACCGCAAGGTGTGCAATGCGGATTCTTGATCCCAAAACGCGGCGTTACCTGGAGCGAAATAGCTTTCAACGGAAGCAGCAGTCTGCTGTTCGTTTCTTCCCTCGAAGGCAGCGGAACTCCAAGCCCATTCATTGACCTCGGTCGCCGCATATAGCTGATCCGCAGGCGCGACGAAGGCCAGCGACACGCCCGTGGCGTGCTTGCGAACGACCACCTGATCCATTGGCCAGCCGAGAGCTTTGCGCGCCAGCGAAATATTGTCGCGCCAGCGTGCGAGCTCAGCATCGTCCGGCACTGCACCAAGGGTTTCCAGCGCCGCGCCGGTGCCGGCGAAATAGGGATTGCAGCCGGTCAGGCGCCGCGATTCATCGAACGGAGGCGATGACGACATGCTCAGTCGTCGACCTCGCGTTCGAAGCGCAGGCCGCGCTCGTCCCTGACCACGCCCTCGAACGTGGCGAACGCCAATTCGTCCTGCGAGGGCTGCGGCAGGGGAATTTCCATCCGTTGCGGCGCCGCAACCGGCGTGCCCTCGACATGGAACCTGGTGATCTGCTTCCAGGTGCGGGCCAGCGCATCGGCGAACATCAGCACCAGATCGCCGGGTTGCGCCATGCGCAGCGCCGCATCGACTGCCTGTTGTTCATCCGGAATCACCGTGATCGCATCGGCGGCAACGCCGGCCTCCTGCAGGGCCTTCGACATGATCCGCGGCACTTCGTCGCCATCGCGGCCTCGCAGGCCATCGTCGCGACGGCAGATGTAGTGATCGAAACGGCCGGCGACGGCTTGTGCGATGGCCTGCAGGTCCTCGTCGCGCCGATCGCCTGGAGCAGCGACGACGACGATGCGCTTGCCGGTGGTATCCAGGCGTTGCGCAAGATCGGCCATCGCCGCGACGGCGTGCGCGTTATGGCCGTAATCCATCAGTACTTTGAACGGATGTTCGTTGAACACGTTCATCCGGCCTGGGGCCTGGAAGAAGCTGGTGTCGAAGGTGCGCAGTCCCTGGCGGATAGCGTCAAGTTTGATGTTGAGCGAAAACGCCATCGCAGCGGCCACCATCGCGTTCTGCACGTTGTGCAATGCGCGACCTTCGAGCGTTGCCGGGATCAGGTGCGTCCATAGAAGCGGGATGTGGCTGCCCTTGTCGTACAACGTGATCATCTGGCCGTTGATGCCGGCTTCAAGCGCGCATGCGCGGCCACCGGCGCGGATGTGTTCGCGTACAAGTGAGTGCGACGGATTCATCGTCACGTAGCAGATTGTTTTTGCGTCGGTGTACGCAGACATCTTCAACACGTTTGGATCGTCTGCGTTGAGCACCGCGCACTCGCGCGCGATTTCGACGACCACGCGTTTGACTTCGGCCAGTTGCTCCAGCGTGTCGATGCCTTTCAGGCCGAGATGATCGGATTGCACGTTGATGACGGCGCCGACATCGACTTCCGGCACGCCCATGCCGGCGCGCACCAGCCCGCCGCGCGCGGTTTCGAGCACGGCCAGATCGATCTGCGGATCCGACAACACCATGCGCGCGGAGACCGGCCCGGTCATGTCGCCTTCGACGGTGCGCTGCCCGTCGATATAAACGCCATCGGTGGTGGTGAGCCCCGGTGTGTAGCCGCCCATCTTGGCGATGTGCGCCAGCATGCGCGCGGTGGTGGTCTTGCCGTTGGTGCCGGTGATCGCGGCGATCGGCACGCGCGACGGTGCACCTTGGGGAAACAGCATGTCGATGACCGGACCGGCGGCATCGCGCGGCGTGCCTTCGCTGGGCGCCACGTGCATGCGAAAGCCGGGCGCGGCGTTGATTTCGCAGATCGCTCCGCCGATCGACTTGTAGCTTTCGGCGATGTTCGGCGAAATGAAATCGAC
>JAYTAY010000065.1:0-5068 GCA_043737255.1 Luteimonas sp. | reverse complement strand
CCTCACAGCGGTTGTGCCCGCCGCGGCGCGCACGTTGGCTGGCGAGCTCGGCATTGCGCAGCAGCGTGTCCGCCGACGGCGCCGCGAGGTCGCGCGAGAAGGCGATGCCGGCCGACACACCTGCGTGATGCCCGCCGGCATCGGTTGTACTTTGCTGGATCAGCTCGATGCATTGTTCTGCGAGGTTCAGGGCTTCGGTTTCGTGCAGATGCCGATGCGGCAGCAGTGCGAACGCATCGTCGCGCACGCGCGCCAGGGTCACGGTCTCGCCCAGGCTGGCGCGCAGATGCTCGGCGACTGCGAGCAACACGTGCATCTCCGGATTGATGCCCGCAGCGCGGCCATTGGTGACTGGCTGTGCCTCCAGCTGCAGGTGGATCGCGGCCAGCCCGAGATCGTTGGCATGGTTCGGCAGCAACGCCATTTGCGCGACTTGCAGCAGGTGGTCGCGATTGGGCAATTCGGTATCGGGATCATGCCGTTCCAGGAAGCGCAACCGCTGCTCCGCGTCGCGTCGCCGGCTGATCTCCTGCGCCATCGCCACGTAGTCGCCGATGCTGCCGGCGAAGGCTTCGTCTTCGGGGCTCCACGTGCGCGGCGTGTCGACGTGTTCGTGGCAGATCACGCCAAGCAGTTCACCCCCGCTGCGGATCGGCGCATCCAGCAACGAACGGATCCGGTGCCGTTGCAGGTAAGCGCCCAGCGCGGCCTGCGAAGCGGAGACGGTGGCGTCGCGGGTCACGTCTGCGACATCAATCACGCGGACTTCTTTGAGTTGCGCGCCGTAGGCCGAACCGCAATCCAGCACCTCGTCGTAGCCGGGCGCGTTGTGCAGGCCGGTACCGCGTTCGTAGCCGTGAACGCAGCGCAATGTGCAGCTCGCGGCATCGAGCTTCCAGATGTTGACGCGTTCGACGTCAAGGGTCTCGGCGGCGGTCTCGCAGATCATGCCCAGCGCGGTGCCCAGCGTGCAGTCGTCGTCCCAGACGCTCCGCGCAAGCGCGACCAGCGCGTGGTTGTACCGGCGCGCCCATGCGCCACGATCCAGCTTGTTGACCGCCTGCGCATCCGCTGACATGTCCGGTCCTTCCTGGTGAACACTCGGCGCGGTGATCCGCATCGAGAAGACACTGTATGCCCATATGAGTCAACGGATAGTCGTCATCGGGGCGGCCGCGCGCAGCGTCAACGGCCGTGGCAAAGGGCTTTCATGGGCAATCGCGGGAAGAGTGCGCCTTTTGCGCAGTGCCTAAGCCGCGGATGACGCGGATGCATTGCATGCTTGCGCGCCCTCTCAATACCCCGCCGCCTGCCCATCCTTGCGCGACTCGCTGGCGCCGATGTAGCCGCCATGCGGATTGACCATGATCGCCTGGTAGCCACCGTACGGCCCATCGGAGAACTGCACACGGTGGCCTTTGCGCATCAGTGCGCGCACGGTTTCGTACGGATAGCCGGTTTCCAGGTCGACTTCGCCGCCGTCGCTCATCACTGTCGCCTGTCCGGTCGGTTCGGTGGAACCGTCGTGCTGGATCCGCGGCGCGTCGCCGGCTTCCTGCAGGTTCATGCCGAAATCGACCAGGTTCATCACGATCTGCGCATGCCCCTGCGGCTGCATGCCGCCGCCCATCACGCCGAAGCTGAGCCACGGCTTGCCGTCCTTGGTCACGAACGCGGGAATGATGGTCTGGAACGGACGCTTGCCCGGTGCATAGCTGTTCGGATGACCCTCTTTCAGGACGAACATCTCGCCGCGATCCTGGAAGATGAAACCGAGGCCCGGCACCGCCATGCCGCTGCCCATGCCTCGGTAGTTGGACTGGATCAGCGACACCATCATGCCGTCGGCATCGGCTACGGTCATGTAGATGGTGTCGCCTTCGTCGAGTTCTTGCGGCGTCGCCGGTTGCACTTCGCGCGCGGCCCGGTCGATCGACATCAACTTGCCGCGTTGCTGCGCATACGACTTCGACACCAGCTTCGACACCGGCAACGTGCCGAACGCAGGATCGGCGTACCAGCGTGCGCGATCGGCGAATGCGAGCTTTTTCGCCTCTACGAACAGATGCACATGTTCGGGGCTGCCGAAGCCGTATTGCTTCAAGTCATACGGTTCCAGCAAGTTGAGCATCTGCAGCGCGGCGATGCCCTGGCTGTTGGGCGGCAATTCCCAGACGTCGTAGCCGCGGTAATTGGTGCTGACCGGCTCGACCCATTCGCCCTGGTGCGCGGCGAGGTCGTCGTACGAGAGGAAACCGTCGTTGGCCTTGAAGTAGGCGTCGATGCTGCGGGCGATGTCGCCTTTGTAGAACGCGTCGCGTCCGCCCTGCGCGATTTTTTCCAGCGTGTTGGCAAGGTTCGGATTCTTCCAGGTCTCACCACGTTTCGGCGCGCGGCCGTCGATGGTGAACTGCTCCTTGTAACCCGGCCATTTCGACAGACGTGGTACCGAGAGATTCCAGTAATACGCGATCACTTCATGCACAGGGTGGCCTTCGCGCGCATAGCGGATCGCGGGCCCGAGATCGTCGGCGATCGGCTTGCGCCCAAATTTTTCGTGCAGCGCGAACCACGCATCGACCGTGCCCGGCACGCTGACCGGCAACGGGCCGTGCGCCGGGATATCGGTCAAGCCGCGTTGCTGGAACTCGGCCAGCGTCAGCGATTTCGGCGAACGTCCGGAGCCGTTGTAGCCGTGCAGCTTCCTGGTCTTCGGATCCCACACGATCGCGAACAGGTCGCCGCCCACGCCACTGCCGGTGGGTTCCATCAGACCGAGCGCCGCGTTGGCGGCAATCGCGGCATCGACTGCGCTGCCGCCGCCCTGCATCACGTCGAGCGCGATTTGCGTCGCCAGTGGATGCGACGTCGCCGCCATCGCATGCGGTGCGTACACCTCGCTGCGGGTCGCGAACGGCTTGCCGGTGACACGGTCGGCGGCAAAGCCGGTCGTTGTGGTGACGAACACTGCCGCAGTAGCGATCAAGCGGCAAAGGACACAGGATGCGGCAGGCATGGCACGACTCCATGGGGGGTATCGCGACGATAGCGCAGCTGCCGTTCTTCGCAGGAGCGGTTGCAGCCACGTGCTCTTCGATTCGTTCTTTTTTGTAGGAGCGCACCTGGGCGCGATGGGCTCTACCGGCAAGGCCCATCGCCCAGGTGCGCTCTACAAAAAGAGCGTGAGCGAATATCCCAAGGCCCGTGCCGACTACCCGTCGCCACACACGCGGCCGCAAGGGCGGCCATTGCTACAATTTGCGCCTTCAGTGATGCCTCCTGCCGCGCCTTCCGCGCGCGTCGGCACTCGCTTCGCCAGTCGCCCCGTCGATCGCACGGGTGCCGCCGCAATGGATCCGCCATGACCAGCACCGCCGAACTGTCCTCGCCCGCCTCCGCCAACAGCGCGCTTACGCATGACGCGTTGGATGTTGATTACACGCTGGACCACAAATACACCCGCACCGATGGCCGCATCTATCTGTCCGGCGTGCAGGCGCTGGTGCGCTTGCCGCTGATGCAGAAGCTGCGTGATCAGGCGGCCGGTCTGAATACCGGCGGCTTCATTTCCGGTTACCGCGGTTCGCCGCTTGGCGGGTTCGATCTGGAACTGTGGCGGGCCAAGAAATATCTGGCGGAAGCCGGCGTGAAGTTCATACCCGGCTTGAACGAGGATCTCGGCGCGACCATGGTCTGGGGTACGCAGCAGACCAATTTGTTCCCCGGCGCCACAGTCGATGGCGTGTACGCCATGTGGTACGGCAAGGGCCCGGGTGTGGATCGCTGCGGCGACGTGTTCAAGCACGGCAATGCCGCGGGCACCTCGAAACACGGCGGCGTGCTGGCGCTGGCCGCCGATGACCACGCCTGCCGCTCATCGACCTTGCCGCATGGTTCCGAAGGCGAATTCACCAGCGCGTTGATGCCGATCCTCAATCCGGCCGGCGTGCAGGACATCCTCGAGATGGGCCTGCTCGGCTGGGCGATGTCGCGCTTCACCGGACGCTGGGTCGGTTTCAAGACCATCGCAGAAACGGTGGAGTCGTCGGCCTCGGTCGATGTCAATCCGTTTGCGTTGCAGATCGTGACGCCGGAGGATTTCGAGCTGCCGCCGGGCGGCTTGAACATCCGCTGGCCGGATCCGCCACTGGACCAGGAGATGCGCCTGCACCGGTTCGCGGTGAAAGCGGCGCAAGCCTTTGCGCGCGCCAACAATATCGACAAGCTGGTGATCGATTCGCCGAATGCGCGCCTTGGCATCGTCACCACCGGCAAGAGTTATCTCGACGTGCTGCAGGCGCTGGAATATCTCGGCCTCGATGCACAGGCCTGCGCCGAAGTCGGCATCCGCATCTACAAGGTCGGCATGACCTGGCCGCTTGAACCAGTCGGATTGCGTGCATTCGCGCGCGGGCTCGAAGACATCCTCGTGGTCGAGGAAAAACATGCCTTCATCGAAAGCCAAATGAAGGAGCAGTTCTACAACTTTGACGACGCCCATGGTGCTCGCCGTCCAAGCATCGTCGGCAAGTACGACGAAAGCGGCGACTGGATCCTGCCGTCGACCAACGAACTCACGCCGGCGCGCATCGCCCGCGTCATCGCCAAACGTCTCGAACGCTTCCATCGCAGTGAGCACATCACGCAGCAGCTCGCGTTCCTTGCGACCAAGGAAGCCGAGCTCGCACTGCCGCGCGCCAACTTTCCGCGCGTGCCGCATTACTGCAGCGGCTGCCCGCACAACACGTCGACGAAAGTGCCGGAAGGTTCGCGCGCGCTGGCCGGCATCGGTTGCCATTACATGGTGACGTGGATGGATCGCGACACCGACACGTTCACGCAGATGGGCGGCGAAGGCGCGACGTGGTGCGGGCAGGCGGGGTTCACCGAAACGCAGCACGTCTTCCAGAACCTCGGCGACGGCACTTACTTCCATTCCGGCTCGCTGGCGATCCGCCAGGCGGTCGCCGCCGGCGTCAACATCACCTACAAGATCCTCTACAACGACGCGGTCGCGATGACCGGTGGCCAGCCGGTCGACGGCACGCTGTCGGTGCCGCAGATCGCG
>JAYTAY010000064.1:0-5070 GCA_043737255.1 Luteimonas sp. | reverse complement strand
CGCGACCAGTCGCAGGCGTTGACCGGCTGGTGGGCGCAGCAGTTCGGCACCATCAATTACGCCGCGCACGGCGGGTTTTGCTCGGTCAACATGGCCGCGGGCGGTTTGTACACGCTGGGCGGCAGCTTCTGGGAATTCGGCGAACCCGATTGGGAACACGCGCGTTATTTCATGCTGTGGGGCGTCGCCGAAGACCACGACAGCAATCCGATCAAGCTCGGCTTGGGCAAACTCAAACAGCGCGGCGCGAAAATCGTTGCGGTCAATCCGGTGCGCACCGGGTATGGCGCGATTGCCGACGAGTGGATCGGCATTCGTCCCGGCACCGATGGTCTGTTTGCGTTCGCGCTGATCCATGAATTGTTGAAGGCCGACAGGATCGATCTCGATTACCTGGTGCGGTATGCGAATGCGCATTGGCTGGTAATCCGCAATCCAGGTGGCGCGGACGACGGATTGTTCGCGCGCGACCAGCAAGGTAATCCTTTGTGCTGGGATCGTGCGGCAAAGCCAGTTTCCGCCCCGGTCCCTGTGGTGCGTAGCCCGGGTGGAGCGCAGCGACTTTCAACAGCGCAGCTGGTCTACCCGGGGCTTTTGGCGACGATCACCGAAGATCCCCGGGTATCGACTGCGGCTCCACCCGGGCTACGCACTGCAGCGGGAGGATCAGAAACCCGCGCCGATGCGATCGATATTTTTCCGGCAGTCGTGGGCGAATTCATCCTCGCCGATGGCCGCGTTGCGGTGCCGGTGTTCCAGCTGATCGCCGATCGCTATCTCGATCCGCAATACGCACCCGACAACGTCAGCGAACGCTGCGGTATTCCCGCCGACACGATCAAACGCATCGCGCGCGAACTTGCCGAGGCCGCGTTCGAGAGCAACCTCACGCTGCCGATCGCATGGACCGATGCCTGGGGCCGCGAGCACAGCGAGATGGTGGGACGTCCGGTCGCGATGCATGCGATGCGCGGCATCAGCGCGCACAGCAACGGCTTCCATACCTGTCGCGCCTTGCATCTGTTGCAGTTGTTGCTGGGCGCGGTCGACACGCCCGGCTCGTTCCGTTACCAGCCACCGTATCCGCGCCCGATTCCCCCGCTCAATCGCCCAGGCAAGACCCGCAACGCAGACGGCGTACTCGATGCGCCGCCACTGGGCTTCGTGCATACGCCTGAAGACCTGCTGGTGGACGCGGATGGCCAGCCACGCCGCATCGATCATGCGTATTCGTGGGCGTATCCGCTAGCCGCGCACGGCATGTTGCACACCGTGATCCGCAATGCGCATGCCGGTGATCCGTACAAGATCGACACGCTGCTGATGTTCATGGCTAACATGAGCTGGAACTCGGCGATGAACACGCGCGAGACGATGCAGTGGCTGACCGACAAGGACGACAACGGCGAGTACAGGATCCCGCGCATCATCTATTCCGATGCGTATGCGTCGGAGATGGTCGCCTATGCCGACCTCGTGTTGCCGGACACGACGTATCTGGAACGCCACGATTGCATTTCATTGCTCGACCGGCCCATTTCCGATGCCGACGGCGCGGCCGATGCGATCCGCCATCCGGTGTTCGATCCGGCGACGCAGGCGGCCGATCCGGCCAACCATCCGCGCGACGTGCGCGGGTTCCAGTCGGTGTTGCTCGATCTGGGCGCGCGACTCGGCCTGCCCGGCATGGTGCATGCCGATGGCTCGCCGCGGTACCGCGATTACGCCGACTACATCGTGCGCCATGAACGCGCGCCCGGTGTTGGATTGCTGGCGGGCTGGCGTGGGGAAGACGGCATGGAACATGGCAAGGGCGCGCCGAACCCGAACCAGCTCGACATGTACATCGCCAACAACGGCTTCTGGCGCGAGGAAATTCCGGAGCACGCGCGCTATTTCAAGATGGCCAATCGCGGGTATCTGGAGTGGGCGCAGCGCTTCGGTTTCATCGGTGGCACCGAACCGATCGTGCTGCAGCTGTATTCGGAAACCTTGCAGAAGTTCCGGCTGGCCGCGCAGGGGCATGGCGCGTTGCAGCCGCCGCAGGAACATCGCGAACGTGTCGCGACGTATTTCGATCCCCTGCCGCTGTGGTACGAGCCGTTTGAAAGTGCAGAACTCTCGAAACAGGAGTCAGTCGACTCATCGAATCGTCATCCCCGCGAAGGCGGGGACCCAGCGACTTTGCCTTTGCTCTCCTCCGCCGAAGCTGGCGGTAACGTCCAGTTGGGTCCCGGCGTCCGCCGGGATGACGGCTTCAGTTATGCCGACACCAATTACTTCCCACTCTCCGCCATCACCCAGCGCCCGATGTTCATGTACCACGCGTGGGGTTCGCAGAACGCGTGGCTGCGTCAGATCGCGACGCGCAACTGGCTGTACCTGCATCCATCGACCGGTGCGAAATACGGCATCGCAAGCGAGGACTGGGTCGACGTGACCTCGCACCATGGCAGCATCACCGTGCAGGCGAAATTCGCCAGCAACATGCAGCCCGATACGGTGTGGAGCTGGAATGCGATCGGCAAGCGCAAGGGTGCCTGGAAATTGGCGAAGGATGCGCCGGAAAGCGAAAAGGGTTTTTTGTTGAATCATTTGATCTCCGACAAATTGCCCAAGAGCGACTACGCCAATGCGGACCCGGTCACGGGGCAGGCGGCATGGTTCGACCTGCGCGTGTCGATCCGCAAGTCGGGTGCTGCGGAGGCCATCGCGCAACCGCAGTTCGCACCGCTTGCCTCCAGTGAAGCCGGCGAACAACCGTTGCGTTACGGCGCGGAATTGCGCAAGAAGGCTTACGGACAATGACCATGTTGCCGCCGCCGTCGAAAGTGAAACTTGGCCTGGTGATCGATCTCGACACCTGCGTCGGTTGCCATGCCTGCGCGACCAGTTGCAAGGAATGGAACGCGGGCGGCATCGCCGGACCGCTGACCGACGAGAAGCCCTATGGCAAAGATCCGTCGGGCGTGTGGTTCAACCGCGTGCACAGTTATGAAGTCGAGGCGGAGACCCTGCTGCGTCCCAATCCTTCTCCTGCAAGCGGCAAAGCACCGCAGCCGGCAATGACGCTGCCGGCTCTTACATTGCATTTCCCGCGCTCGTGCCTGCATTGCGAAACGCCCGCGTGCGTGACCGTGTGCCCGACCGGCGCCAGCTACAAACGCGCCGAGGACGGCATCGTGCTGGTCGACGAGGACAAGTGCATCGGTTGCCAGTTGTGCAGCTGGGCCTGTCCGTACGGCGCGCGCGAGTATTCGCCGGTCGAAGGAGTGATGAAAAAATGCACCTTGTGCATTGACCGCATCTACAACCAGAACCTGGAAGAAAGCGAACGCCAACCCGCGTGCGTGCAGGCGTGCCCGACCAAGGCACGGCACTTCGGTGATCTCGGTGATCCCAAGTCGAAGGTCTCCAGGCTGGTCGCCGAACGCGGCGGCGTGGCGCTGCTGCCCGAACTCGGCTACAAACCGGTCAATAGTTACCTGCCGCCGCGGCCGCGCCGCGGTGGCGAAGACGCCAACGCCGTCGCAGAACCGGAACGTGATGCTCTGGAAGTCTCGTCAAAACGCTGGCTCGACCGCATTCTCCAACGCTGAAATTGATTTTGATCGCTGTAGGAGCGCACCGAAGGAAGTCCCCTTGGGGGACAAAAACATCCGGCTCACTGAAAGGAAAATCGCATGCCCAAGTCCACGCTGCTCGTCACCACCACCCACGCCGTCGAAGGCCGCCGCATCACCGACTACAAGGGCCTGGTAGGCGGCGACGCCATCCTCGGCGCCAACATGTTTCGCGATTTTTTTGCCGGCATCCGCGACATGGTCGGCGGCCGTTCTGGTGCCTATGAAAAGGTCCTGCGCAAGGCCAAGCAGGAAGCGATCGACGACATGCTCGAGCAAGCGCAGGAACTCGGCGCCAATGCGGTGGTCGGCGTGGCGTTGGCTTACGAAACCGTGCAGGTGCAGGACGGCGGCAGCATGTTGATGGTGTCGGCGGCGGGGACCGCGGTGGTGCTGGATTGAATGATTGATGAGCCGTCTCGACAGTCGTTTTTTTCGTCATCCCCCGCGAAGGCGGGTCCCCAGTGCCTTTGTTTTTCCAGATCTCAAGTCACTGGGTCCCCGCCTTCGCGGGGATGATGAATTTCTATTTCAGCGGGTCTCACAGAAATCCCACTTACCTGTAATGATCGAGCTCTGACAAACGACATGACAGGAAGCCGACCTCATGCATCCCGCCCTCTCCATCGTCTTCTTCACCACGCTGTCTGGCGCCGGATACGGGTTGCTGACCTGGCTCGGCATTTCGGTGTTCCTGCTGCAATCGCGTGGCAGTGCCGCCGCGCCGCTGGCATCGATGCAACTGCTTGCCGCGATCATCGCGCTGGTGCTGGTGACGGCGGGATTGCTGTGTTCGCTGGCGCATCTCGGACAACCGCAACGTGCGTGGCGTGCGTTGTCGCAGTGGCGAACGTCGTGGCTGTCGCGCGAGGGGGTCATGGCACTGCTGACCTACGTGCCCGCGTTGACGATGACGGTCTTGCTGTGGCGCGGCGTTCGTTCGGCCGACAGCTCGGCGTTCCTCGCACTCGCAGGCGTACTCACGGCCGTGCTGGCATTGGCCACTGTCGCCTGCACCGCGATGATCTATGGATCGCTGAAACCGATCCCGGCATGGCGGCATCCACTGGTGGTGCCGATCTACCTGGTGTTCGCACTGCTCAGCGGCGCGGCATTGTTGTTCGTGCTGATGCTGTGGAAATTGCCCGGTGGCATCGGCGTGGGCACGTTGCTGCCATCGCTGAGCCTGATCGCGGTGATCGCGGCGCTGACGAAATTCATTTACTGGCGCGAGATCGACCGCGCGCCGTTGCCGGCCGACCGCGCCGCGGCCGTCGGGCTTCCTGGCCGCACCGTGCAGACCTTTGAAGCGCCGCATACCGAAGCCAATTACATCACCCGTGAAATGGTGTTCCAGATCGCACGCCATCACGCGAACCGTTTGCGGTTGCTCGCGTATGCGTTGTTCGCCGGTGTGCCGTTGCTGCTGACGCTGTTGGGGATGGCG
>JAYTAY010000063.1:0-11429 GCA_043737255.1 Luteimonas sp. | reverse complement strand
GTGGTGAGACGGGCGAGAGCAGCGATCCGGCGACCCGCCATTTCAGAGTGGCGCTGCCCGCCGTGTTGTTGCGGCCAATGGAAAGGATCGGGATCTGCAGATTCATGTCACCCGTCAACTCCAGCGGTGCAAGTTTTGGCACCAGGGAAAGTACCGCAGCCGAAAAGCTGATGTCGGCATTCCTGAGTTCGATCCGCGACCAAAAAATCGTCGCCAGAAAGGCGGGCATTCCAGGGTCTAGCTCGACCTCGTAGACCAGTCGTGCGCGTAGCGCCTCCCAAGGCCTAACATGCCATGCCAAGTGCTTTGCCAAACCGGTGCGACCGTCGGCATCGCGAATTTCGAACTGCGCTGTGCCCGACCACAATGTTCCCTGCGCGTCGGCGAGGCGCAGCCGTCCATCACTTGCGTCCTGCAGGCTGCTGTCGAGCAGCGTCGCTGGCGCGGTGATGAGGAGAGCGAGGACATAAACACCGAGCCCGACCGCGATCCAGCTTCGGTGCTTCATCGCGGTCCTGGTCGCACCAGGGTCGCGGTCACGCTGACCAGGCCCGGCGTGGACAGCACTTCAATCCGACAGGCGTCTACACGGACTTGCTGCGACTTCAGACCATCGATCCAGTTCAGCCAGTCGGAGAACGCCACCGCACCGAAGACTACGACCACTTGATGTGCGTCTGTCGCTTCGATGCGCACCAGTGCGTGCGCAAGGCCGGTATCAGCGAGCCGACTTTGCACCAGAGTTTGCAGATCGGTGCGCGAAGCGGTGGTCGCAGGCACTGCACGCAACTGCTCGTATTCGAGCGCCTGTCGATCGAGGCGCGCTGCCTGCGCCCGCAGCGAGATCACGCTGGTGCGCAGCGGCCCGCGCGCCTGCTCAGCCGAATGTACAAACCAAATAAACAGGACGATTGCCAGCCCGATCGCCAGCGTAGCGATGAACTTCCGCTCGCGCGGGGCCCGCGACTCCCAGACTTTGAGCAGGTGCGCTTTCATGAAGCCCGCACGGTCAGAACGACCGATGCACGGTCAGCACTACCTGCCGCGGCGGACGGGTCGACGCTGAGACCCCGTTCAAGCAATCGCGCCTCGATGCGGCGCACGCTCGCCGCATCAACGCCAGCCAGTTCGAGTGTCAGGCGTCCGCCTTCGTAGGACACCCTGCGGACTGCACCGATTGGCAGCTCTTTGGTTGCGGTCGCAACGTGCTCGATCATGGGCAGGAAATCACCGCCGTCGGACTGACCCGTGGCATGGCGCGCTTCGGCGAGTTTGCGTCGCATCTGCAACGCCGGATCCACCACGGCCACTGCGTCGGGAAAAACAGTGCGAAACCTCGACTCCATCTGCTGTCGCAGTGCGCGCTGCTCGTTTGCAAGCGACGTCCAGTCAACGATCAGCGCAATGACGTGGATCGCCAGCGCAGCGCCCAGGATGCGGGCGGCGGGACGCAGCCGAGCCGTGGCGGCAGGAAGGAAACGCCAGCGTTGCCGCTGCTGGGCCAGGCTGACTCCTGCGCCAGGTGATGCCGTCCGCCAGTCCCAGACGCCGGCGAGGCGTACGCCAATACCGAGCTCGCGCGTCCACGCTGCGATATCGGGGCTCTCATCCGGGTCGCTGGTGTAGAGCGCAATCGATGTCGGCCCCACGTTGTCTGCCACCGCTGATTCCAGCATCAGGCGCAACGATAGCGGTGGGGTTTCGCGATCGCCGCAATCTGTGGCCGCGCCTTCGAATTCCCCGGTGCGTAAAAAGCCCTCGTGCCCCTGCCATGCAAGGCTCCATTCGCCTGTGCTCCATGGCAACAGCAGCGTCTCGCAATGGATCTCGTACCCGCGGACCCCGACGGCGTCCAGTGCATCCCGCCATCGCGCCAATCCCGCCTTGTCGACTACTGCGAGAACATCGTGGTCACCCGCGGTGCCGAGCCAACTGACCTGGCTGGCCTCCGGCTCAACGGCGGTCTGCTCTTCCACTGCGAACGCCAGTGCCGACCCGACATGGCGCCTGGCCGCCGGCGGCAAGCGAGCGCGGGTGATCAGCACCTGTTCGGCGGGAATCACCAGCTGGACGCGCTCAGCGCGACCCGGCAGGTCTTCAAGCAAGCCCTCTCCGGTCACTGGTGCGCGGCCCTCGTTGACGAGTGCCCATTCGCAGCGCAGCGGCGGATCGAGCAGCGAGCCATGGATGCGCAGCAGGCTCATGGATATTTGCGCCAGACGATCGCAGGCCAGCCAGCGTTTTCGCGCGTGAGCAACGCCGACCCGCGCGCCTGCGCGCCACCCATGGTTACCGCCATCGTTGCGATGAAGAAATCGCTGCTCACTGAAATGTTTTCGTTGTGCACGACGAGTCCGCGGGGGAGTTGGCTGACGAAGTCTGACAAATTGCGAAAATAGGTGCGCCCACGTTGCGCCACCAGGGCGCGCGCGCCATCGAGGTGCAAGCCGTCGACGATGGCCGCAATGACTTCAGGCGATGCCGTGTTGACGTTGACGGCCGTCGTCCGTGGCAGTGCGGTCACAAACGGGCGCAGGCGCGCTCGCACATTGTCGTCGAAGCCGCGCACGAGAACGAGCTCAGCCAAGTCAGTCAGCGGCCGGTTGGCGGCGAGGTACGGCGACTGCAATGAAAGGTAGTACCCGTCTTCGGCGCCGCCTTGGGGCTGCGGCTCGCCGTCGGCGTCGATCCAGTCGACCAGGCCGTCGGCGAGTGTGGGCGGCAAGGCCAGGATCGATAAGAGACGCCGGAAATCCTCAAGCTGCGCGAGGTTGACCTTCCCGTCCGTCAGCAAATTGTTGAGATTGAACTTTCCCTGCTGGTCTTCGATGTGGCCGGTGAGACTGCCGTTCTCGATGGGCATCGGCGGCAATCGCAGCGCCCAAGGTTCAATGAGCGTGTCGACATTGCCAGCAAGGCGATCGTCGCTCAACACCGCGCGCGCCCAATCCAGTCCGGCTTGATTGAGGCGTAGCGCCTGGACATGGCCCGTGGTCAGCTCGACCTGCCTCGACCACGTGCTCTGCGTCACCATCATTGCCGTCGCGGCGAGCGCCGCCAGCGCGACCACCGCCATGGCGAGCACGATGGCGGCCCCCCGCTGTCGTCCAGTGCCGGGCCGACGACTCATGTGTCCAGTCCAAACACGCGCACGATCTCCTCACCGGAGTCGAGCACGATACGCAGCCGCACCGCGCGCGGCAGGTCCGCGTCGCGCGGCGATATCGGCCAGACACCGACCCATGCCCGCTCGGCCGTGAGGTACTGGACTTCGAACGCCGTCACTCCCGCCAGCACGGGGTAGCGTGCGGGCTGCACGTTGGGCGCCACATCGAGACCCGGCCACAGCCACAGTTCGATTTCCTGCTGCGCGTTGTGTCCGTACGCGACCCGGCGTGGCGCATCCACGCCCTCGGCCGAAGCAAAGCGACTGATTTCCAGGCGCACCCCGGTCGCTGCAGCTGGTCGTCCGAGCCACGCCGGTGCGCTGCCGGAGACGGCGCGCACCGGACGCGGCGCGACGAGCTGGATGTCGCTCTCGAAGCGATCAAAGAAGGCCGCCACCTGGCGCCATTTGTCGGTCTCGTGTGTGACGTGTTCGCGGGCATCGAGTACCGCACCCAGTCCGCGGTACGACATCAGTGCCAGCAACGACAGGATCAGCAACGCCGTCAGCAGCTCGATCAGGGTGAACCCGGCTTGTCGAGGGGCCGCAGCAGACTTCATGGGGTCGGACTTGATGGAATCTGAGCCGGGGGATCGACCAGGAACCCGGTGAGGTGCGTGAGCGCTTGCCCTTCCCCGGGCGCCGCGAACACGCGGATGTCCACGCGCCGGAAGCGGACGTTTGGCGTCGCGATAACTTCTTCGCGCCAAGTGAATGCAATGCCGCCCTCACTCTCCGTGCCACTCAGGATACCAAGCGCCGGCCAGTCTCCGCGGGCCCGTTGCTCGGCCAGAAGGTTCTCCGCCACCCACCCGGCCAACAGCCGCGCACGCAATGCGTCCACGTTGCTGGTGCCTTGACCCGCCGCGCGCAGCGCCGCCAGCAAGGCGATTGATACGATCGCTAGCGCGACCAGCACTTCGACCAGAGTGAACCCGGCCCGGCTACGGCTGCAACTGGCCGCCATCAGTCCCTCCTCCCCGCTGCACAACGCGTAGCTGTCCGATGGGTGACGCTGCCACCTCGTAGCGCGCGATGCCCAATGAGATTTCGATGGTGAAGGCCAGCGCGGGCCCGTAATACGGGGCGAACTCCAGACGCATGGCGCCCTGGGCAGACTTGTTCTCAATCTGCAGACCGGAGATCAACATGCCCTGGGGCAACGTTCGCGCACGCAGCAGATCGCGGTCGCGCACCTCCGACCAATGACCGTCCCCCGTCATCTGCCAGAACCGGTAGCCGGGGCCGTCGGCGGTCCAAGCGATGGGATGCCCCATCAGGCGCGATTCTGCTGCAGCCAGATCGAGCAACTGCGCCAGCCGTTCGGCCTCCACACGCAGCAGCCCGCGATCATCCGGGCGCACAACCGCGCTGACCAGACCGACCATCAGTCCCATGATCAACAGCACAACGAGGACCTCGAGCAAAGTGAATCCCCGGATGCTCCTGGTGGCAGGACTGCCTCTCATGGTCGGGATCTACTCAGAGCGACCACGACCCAATGTCGGCGTCGTTGCCCTCCCCGCCCGGCGCTCCGTCCCGACCGAAGGTGAAGATGTCGATCTCGCCGTGCAGGCCCGGGTTGAGATATTGGTATGGATTCCCCCACGGGTCCCTCGGCAGGCGTTCCAGATAGCCATCGGCTTTCCAGTTGGGCGGGATCGGGGCCGTGGTCGGTTTCAATGAGAGCGCCTGCAGTCCCTGCTCAGTCACTGGGTAGCGCTGATTGTCCAAACGATACAGCTTGAGCGCCTGCATCAGACTCGCGATGTCCTGCCTGGCGGCAATCACCCGCGCCTCGTCTGGGCGACTGATGATTTTCGGGACCACCAGCACGGCGAGAATGCCGAGGATGACCACCACCACCATCACCTCCAGCAAGGTGAACCCGCCTTGCAATGACTTCGCTTTCATCGGAACCTCTGCGCTGGATCGTTGCTTGGGACGTGGACATTGATTGACCAGACCTGACCAGCGCCATCACGGCCATGTCCCGTGAATGCACTGTACGCTAGCCCTCATAATGCAGGAGTCACTTCGTCCTACGTGGTGTGCGATCAGGCCGGCGGCATTTCACTTGGCGAAACATGAGAACGATTTCATTCGAGCGATCGAGTCTTGCGCAAACGGCCGTCGTGTCGCTGGCGACTTTTGCTGCCGTGGCAGTGCTCGCACTGGTGCTGGCGTACTGGACCTGGATGTGGCTTGCTCCGGTTCCCGAGCCGCCTGCGCAGGTAACGGCGCAGACAGCCGCCCGGGTGGTCGTTGCACCTGGCCTTTTCGGCAGTGCGCCTCAGCAGGGCAATGTCGCCGCACCGACGGGAATCGCCATTCGGCTGCTCGGCATCGTTGCCACAGGCGGGCAACGCGGATACGCGGTGGTGCAATTGGAGGGAAAAGAGATCCTTGCCGTGCAGGAGGGCCAAAACATTGCCCCCGGCATCCGGCTCGCCGGGGTCGCCACCCATCACGTTATCCTCGAACGTGGCGGCATCCGTGAAACGCTGGCGCTGCCTGAGAGAATCTCAACCCCGGGGCCCGCGCCATTGCCGACCCAATGAATTCGCCTTCTACGTATAGTCATCCCTCGCCGATGGTGCAGCCAAGTGGACATAAAGCCTTGTTGAGAAACGTATTCCTCTGGTTGGCGATCACGCTGGCAATTTGCCACGCGTGGCCAGCGCACTCGCAGCAGAACCTCACGGATCCCGATGCCCTCATGCTCAACTTCGTCAACGCCGAAATCGAAGGCGTGGTGAAGGTGATGAGCGAGATCACCGGCAAGAATTTCGTGATCGACCCGCGGGTCAAGGGCACGATCAACATCGTCTCGGCGCAGCCATTGCCGAGAGGACTCGTGTATGAAGTGTTTCTGTCGGCGTTGCGCCTGCAGGGCTTCACGGCGATCGAGAATCGCGGCATCGTCAGGATTGTTCCGGAAGCCGACGCCAAGCTCTATCCGAGTCCGACCATTGGGCGACAGGGCATGGCACGCGTCTCCGGCGATCAGATCCAGACACAGGTGTTCACCGTCAGATACCAGTCGGCCTCACAACTGGTCCCAATCCTGCGCCCGCTGATCGCGCCCAACAACGTGATCACCGCAGACCCGAACAGCAACACCCTAGTGATCACCGACTACGCCAACAACCTATTGCGGCTGGCGCGCATCATCGATTCGATCGACCAGCCCAGCGGCAACGATCCGGTCGTGATCCCGCTGCAATACGCCTCGGCGGTCGACGTGGCGACGACGGTCAACCAGCTGTTTGCGGAATCCTCGCAGGGCGCAGCCGGCGCGGCGCCGGGTCAACGCTTCACGGTGGTGGCCGATGCGCGCTCCAACAGCCTGCTGGCGCGCTCCGACGACCCTTCGCGCCTGGTGCAGTTGCGCAAGTTCGTGGCCATGCTGGATTCGCGCACCAACGCCGGCGGCAACATCCACGTCGTTTATCTCAAGAATGCCGAGGCAGTGAAGCTTGCCGAAACCCTGCGCGCGATTTACCAGGGTAACGCTCCCGCCGCCACCCTCCCCGGGGTAACCGCGCTCGGCGCCGCTGCAGCGCTCGGCGCCAGTCAGACGCTGGCAGCGTCGATCCCAGCTGGGCCGCCCCCACCGGGCATCATCCAAGCGGATGCGGCCACCAACTCGATCATCATCACCGCGCCCGATGCCATCTATAACAATCTGCGCGCGGCGCTGGACAAGCTGGATGTGCGCAGGGCCCAGGTCTACGTCGAGGCGTTGATCGTGGAACTCACCGCCGACAAGGCCGCCGAGTTCGGCGTGCAATGGCAGAGCCTGAGCGGACTGGGCCGGGACGGTACCCAAGGCTTTGGTGGGACCAATTTCGGCGGCCCCGGCCAGAACATCATCGGGGTTGCACAGAATCCGGCCGCTGTTGCGGGCGGGCTCAACATCGGCGTCGTCAACGGTCGCATCAACATTCCGGGCGTTGGCCAGATCCTCAACCTTGGCCTACTGGTGCGCGCGCTGGAAACCAGCGGCAACGCCAACATCCTGTCCACGCCCACGCTCCTGACGTTGGACAACGAGGAGGCGGAGATCGTCATCGGCCAGAACGTCCCCTTCGTCACCGGCCAGTACGCGCTGTCGGGCGGAGCCACTACTCCCACTCCGTTTCAGACCATAGAACGGCAGGATGTCGGGCTGAAGTTGCGGATCAAGCCACAGATTTCGGAAGGCGGCACTGTGCGCCTGCAGATTTACCAGGAAGTCTCCAGCATCAACGATAAAAGCAACCCTGCTGGAGTCATCACCAACAAGCGCGCCGTGGCTTCGACGGTTCTGGTGGACGATGGCCAGATCGTGGTGATTGGCGGCCTGATCCAGGACACGGCCAACGACGGCATCCAGCAGGTACCGCTGCTCGGATCGATCCCGGTGCTCGGCAACCTGTTCCGTTACAGGACGCGCTCGCACAACAAGACCAACCTCATGATCTTCCTGCGGCCGACGCTGGTGCGCGACAGCCAACGTGCCGATGCATTTACCGGCCAGCGTTACGACTACATCCTCGGCGAACAGATCAAGGCCCGACCGCCGCCCAGCGTCATCCTGCCCGATATGCCATCGCAAACCCTGCCGCCGAGAACAGCGCCAGCGAGCCCGCCAAAGCCACCGCTGAAAATCGAAACAAGACCGCCTGCTGCGCCGGTACGCAACTGATGAACCGGCGCGCAAACACGATTCCGTACGCGTTTGCCAAGACCAATGGCGTGGTCCTCACATCCTTGGAAGATGGCTTGGCGGACGTCGCGGTGCGCAGCGACGCACCGGCAGGTGCGCTGGCGGAATTGCGCCGCGTCCTCGACGTGCCAGTGCAGGCTCGCCGCATCAGCACCGAGCAGTTCGATGAGTTGATCGCCGCGGCCTACAACGGCGCCGAAGCCGGGGCGGCGGCGTTGGCCGTCGACCTCGCACAGGACCTCGACCTTTCCCGCTTGCTGCAGGAAATTCCTAGGATCGAGGATCTGCTCGAGAGCCAGGACAGTGCACCTGTCATCCGACTGATCAATGCTCTGTTCACCCAGGCATTGCGCGAGGGCGCTTCGGACATCCATATCGAACGTTTCGAAACGCGCTCCGTGGTGCGCCTGCGTGTCGACGGCACGCTGCGTGACCTGATCGAACCGGCGCGCGCCTTGCACGGCGCGATCGTGTCGCGGGTGAAAATCATGGCGCAACTCGACATCGCCGAAAAACGCCTGCCGCAGGATGGCCGCATCACGCTGCGCGTTGCGGGCAAATCGGTGGACGTGCGGGTGTCGACCATCCCCACCGGGCACGGCGAACGAGTGGTGCTGCGTCTGCTCGACAAGCAGGCCGGACGGCTCGATCTGACGCGGCTGGGCATGGACGAGGCCGCGCTTGCCCAAATGGATCAACTGATTCGCAAACCGCATGGCATCGTGCTGGTCACCGGCCCGACCGGCTCGGGCAAGACCACCACGCTATACGCCGCGTTGTCACGGCTCGACGCCAATGCGCTGAACATCATGACCGTGGAAGATCCGATCGAGTACGACCTCGACGGCATCAGCCAGACCCAGGTCAACACTCGCATCGAGATGAGTTTTGCCCGCGCGCTGCGGACCATACTTCGCCAGGATCCGGACGTGGTCATGATTGGCGAGATCCGCGATCTCGAAACCGCACAGATCGCAGTGCAGGCGAGTCTCACGGGTCATCTGGTATTCGCCACGCTGCACACCAACGATGCCGTGAGCGCGGTCACCCGGCTGGTGGACATGGGTGTCGAGCCGTTTCTGCTGGCCTCCAGCCTGATTGGGGTCGGTGCGCAGCGCCTGGTCCGGCGGCTGTGTCTGGAATGCCGCAAGCCCTTTGCTGCCGACGCGGCGCAACTGCGCGCCCTTGGCCTGGCACCCACCAATGGCACGCTGTACTCGGCGCAAGGCTGCAGTGCCTGCAGCGGCTCGGGTTATCGGGGTCGCACCGGAATCTATGAATTGTTGACGGTCGATGACGACTTGCGCCGGTTGATCCATGATCGCGCCTCCGAGCAGGCGCTACGAGAGCATGCCCTGTCGCGCGGCATGCGCGCGCTGCGCGACGACGGCATGCGCTGGGCGGGGCAAGGGCTGATCAGCCTTGAAGAAGTGGTGCGCGTGACGCGCGAATAGCCGGCCGATGGAAGCCTTCCAATATCAGGCGTTGGACGCCACGGGTCGCACGGTATCGGGCGTGGTGCAGGCCGACACGGCGCGCCAAGCGCGCATGCAGTTGCGCGCTCAGGGTCTGCTGCCTTCCGCGATCGGCCCCGTGCATGCGCGCGAGCGCGCCAGCCAGGTGTGGGCGCGCGGGTTGTCCTCCACCGAACTGAGCCTGTTGACCCGGCAGATGGCGACATTGCTCGACGCGGGCCTGACCATGGAGCAGACGCTCAATGCCTTGATCGAGGAGGCCGCCGAGCCGCTGACCCGTGAAGTGCTGACCGGGGTCAAGACCGAAGTCACCGCCGGCCAGTCATTGGCGGGGGCGCTGGGCACCTATGAAAAGAGTTTTCCCGATTTTTACCAGGCCCTGGTGCATGGTGGCGAGGAGTCGGGCGCCCTGCCGACCGTGTTGCAGCATCTGGCCGATTATCTCGACGCACGCCAGGCACTTCGGCAGAAAACCAGTCTCGCCCTGCTGTACCCGGTGCTGGTCACGATCGTCGCGATCCTGATCGTCACCGGCTTACTGGTGTACGTGGTGCCGCAGGTGGTGCAGGTGTTCCAGCAATCGCGGCAGACCCTCCCTTTGCTGACGCGCGCGCTGATCGCGTTGAGCGATTTCCTGCGCGGGGCCTGGCCGTATCTGCTGGTCTTGATCGGCGGCGGCATTGCCGGCGCGCGCGTCGCACTGCGCCGCGCTCCCAACAGGCGCCGGTGGCACGCTTTCTTGCTGCGCATGCCCTGGCTGGGATCCCTGGTGCGCGGCGTCAACACCTCGCGCTTCGCCAGCACGCTTGCCATTCTGGTCGGGGGCGGAGTGCCGCTGCTTGCCGCACTCAACTCCGGTGCGCGGGTTATGACCAACGTGGTGATGAGAGAGGCGGTCGAGCGCACGATTGAACGGGTGAGCGAAGGTGCGAGCCTGGCGCGCGCACTGGGCGAAACGCGCGCGTTTCCGCCGCTGCTGGTGCACATGGTGGCAAGCGGAGAGGCAAGCGGAAAACTGGAGCAACTGCTTAAACGCGCCGCGGGTCTCGAAACGCAAGCACTCGAACGTCGCTTGGCTGTGTTCCTGACGGTCCTCGAGCCGGTGATGATCCTGCTGATGGGCGGCGTGGTGTTGATGATCGTGATGGCGATCTTGCTGCCGATCATCGAAATCAACCAGCTGGTGCGCTGAGCGGCCGGATGCATCTCGGCTGATACGGGACCTTATGTACAAAAAGAAACCCGGCCAAGGCCGGGCTTCTTTTTTTCGCATCGGGCTCTTTTTCAAGAATCCGGCCAAGGATGGCCAGACTCTTGCGTAGGGACCCGCGTTATCGTTCTATCAGTTTTGAACGTTCATCTCGGTGCGACGGTTCGTCTCGCTCTTGCACGCCGGAAACGCGTCACCCAAAGACTCGAGCGGGCGACTCTCGCCGTAACCGTTCGGACCAGCCATTCGAGCGGCGTCGATGCCATTGCTCGTGAGGTAATCGTACACAGCGCGGGAGCGACGCTCCGACAAGCCTTGGTTGTACTCGTCGGTGCCGCACTCGTCGGTGTGGCCGGCGACTTCAACACGCATGTCCGGGTAACGCTTCAGAATCTCGATGGCCTCATTGACGATCGCCACCGCATCCGGACGCAGGGTGTCCCTGTCGAAGTCGAAGTTCACGCCACGCAGGTCGATCGTCAGCGGGACCGGACAACCATCCGGACCGATGGCCTGGCCGGCGGCCGAACCCGGGCACTTGTCGTTGCAGTTGTTCACGCCGTCGCCGTCGTCATCCATGGTCGAGCAATCAGCCACCGGCGGCGGCGCAGCAACGGCGGCAACGGTCGTTGTCTGGCCAAACCGAAATACCAATCCAGCCGAGAACAGATCGATATCGCCCTGGTTACCGATCGCGTCGTCGATCCGGTAGCGTTCCGCCTCAAGGCGCATGCCGAGAGCCTCGGTGAAATCGTATTGCAGCCCCACGCCGTACTTGTACTTGGTATCGCGCGTGCTGGGGTTGGGATTGACGACGATGACCACCCCGGTTCCGGTAAAGGTGTCCTCCGCTTCGGCGTGAATCAC
>JAYTAY010000062.1:0-5111 GCA_043737255.1 Luteimonas sp. | reverse complement strand
GAAGGAAAAAGCGGTACGCCTCACAATCTGTGACCACACTCGCTGGCGCGCCCCGTGGGCGGGTGCGATAACGGAATCGGGAACAGCTGCCCACTCCGCTGCTGAATACATTGGCACGGCCCGCGACGCCTGTTCATCCGTAACTGACGTCTGGTGCGTAAAACTCCGGCTGGCATGTTCAACTTCGGGAGTCGCCGTGTCGCAGCAGCCGGATACACGCCCCACCAGTGCCACCGAAGCGTCGGCTTCCGACGCGGAACACCCTGTAGAAATCCTTGGTGAACACAGTCGCCTGGACATTGTCGCGCAGCCGCTGTTGGGCGCTGACAGCATCAAGGCGCTCGCCAATCTCCTGCTGGCCGAGCAACGGCATATCGATTCGACACCGCACTGCGTAGTGTGGGCGTGGGACTGGCCGCAGTCGATCAGTTTTCATCCCGCCGCCAGTCGCACCGCTACCAGGATGGCGCGGATCGAACACGTGGTGGCCGCCAGCCGCGCGGGAACATCCGTCGATCCGCAGGCACGCATCCTGTGCGACGACGGCCAGGGCGCCGTTGCCCTGCTGCTGGCGCTGGAACCATCTGACAACGCCACCGCAGCGGTGACCGCGCCACGCGACGAGGCCACGCTCGCTGCAGCCGGCAAACGTCTGGCGGAATTGCTGCAATTGCAGCAGCTGCACGCGTCGGTTGCGCGGCTGGAGCAGGGCGAGCAATTGCAGCGCGCGTTGTACGCCATTGCCGACATGGCCGGCTCCGAACTCGACATGCCGGACATGCTCCGGGGGCTGCACCGCATCGTCGCCGACCTGATGTATGCGGAAAATTTCTTTATCGCCTTGCATGATCCGCTGCAGGACACGCTACGTTTTCTGTATTTCGTCGATACCGAGGATGGCAAAATCCCCGGCAGCAGCGAACGTTCCGGGGTATTTCCACTGCAGCAGCTGAAACGGGGGCTGACCTGGTACCTGATCCGCGACGGCAAGCCATTGATGGGTACCACCGAGCAACTGCGCAAACAGGTGTCTGGTCCGCTGCAACTACATGGCGCCGACAGCATCGACTGGCTCGGTGTACCGATGCTGCGCGATGGCCGGGTGCAGGGCGTAGTGGTGGTGCAAAGCTATCTGCCTGGCATTCGTTTCAGTGCCGCCGACCGCGCGTTGCTGGCGTTCGTCGCCGAACACATCCTGACCGCGCTGGAGCGCAAGCAGACCCAGGAGGAGCTGGAGAAACAGGTGTTGCTACGCACCCACGAATTGGCCGAGGCCAACATCGGTTTGCTCGACCAGGTCGCCGAACGCGAACGCGGCGAACGTCTGCAGGCTGTGCTTTACCGGATCGCGGCGCTGTCCAGCTCGGATGAAAGTTCGCAGCGCTTCTACCGCCATGTCCACGGCGTGGTCGGTGAGCTGCTCAATGCGGAAAATTTCTACATCGCGCTTCTTTCGGACGACGGCGCCTCGCTTGAATTCCCCTACTGGATCGATACCCATGATCCGCCACCGGCGCCACGACCACTCAAGCGGGGGCTCACCGAATACGTCATGCGCAGCGGAAAACCGCAACTGGTCGACCATTCGCGTGCGCGTGATTTGATGGCTACTGGCGAGATCGACTACGGCGTTGCGATCCACGAATCCGCGACCAAGTGCTGGCTCGGCGCGCCCCTGATCGGTAACGATGTGGTGCTCGGCGCGGTTGCGATCCAGAGCTACACGGATACGGTTGGCTACGACGCGGACGATGCCGAGCTGCTGACCTTTGTCTCCTATCAGATCGCCAGCAGTCTGCAGCGCCGCAACAGCGCAGCGGCACTGAAAACGCTCAATGCCGAACTAGAGCAGCGTGTGCAGGAGCGCACGGCCGAATTGCGCGAGCAAATCGGGGTGCGCGAGCGGGTCGAGTCGCAACTGCTGCACCAGGTGATGCACGACGCCCTGACCGGATTGCCCAACCGCATTTACCTGCGCGACCGCATCGAGCGGGCGATGGCCTCGCTGCGCCGCGACGCGCAGATGCAGTTTGGCCTGCTCTACATCGACATCGATCGGTTCAAGGTGGTCAATGACAGTCTTGGCCATCTGGCCGGCGATGTCGTACTGCAGGAAGTGTCGCGGCGGCTGGCGAGTTGCGTGCGCGAACCCGATGTGGTCGCGCGTCTGGCCGGCGACGAGTTTGCGATCCTGATCGAACACGCCGAGATCCCGGACACTGCGACCAAGGTTGCGCGTCGCATCCTGGAATCGATGGAGCAACCGATCCAGGTCGCCGGGCAACCGCTGCAGGCCGGCGTGAGCATCGGCATCGCCATCGGCGATGCCCATTACCACAACGCCGACGAACCGTTGCGCGATGCCGATACAGCGCTGTACCGCGCCAAAAGCGCCGGACGCAATCGCTTCGTGATGTACGACGAAAGCCTCTACCAGGCGGCGATGAATGTGTTCGCGCTGGAACAGGACCTGCGCCGGGCCTTGGTCAACGACGAGTTCATGCCGTATTTCCAGCCGCTGGTGCGGCTGAAGGATGCCACAGTCATCGGTTACGAGGCGCTGTTGCGATGGCGCCATCCTCAGCGTGGCGTTCTCGCGCCGGGCGACTTCCTGCAGGTCGCGGAGGACAGCGGCCTGATCGAGCCGATCGACTGGCGCATGTTCCGGCTGTCGATGGAATGTGCCGACAAGCTCGTGCGCGACGGCGGCTACATCACCATCAACGTCTCGCCACGGTTGTTCCAAAACGATGATCTTGACCAGCGCCTGCTGCAGTTGATCCGTGACACCGGTTTCGATCCTGCCAAACTGCGCGTCGAGGTCACCGAAGGCACTCTGCTCGGCGATGCCGAGGCCGCGGCCGCCGTCCTGCAGCGCTTGCGCGATGCCGGCATCGAAACCGCGCTGGACGATTTCGGCACCGGCTATTCCTCGCTCGGCCAGGTCCACTTGTTCCCGCTGAGGATGATCAAGATCGACCGCTCTTTCATCTCGCCGATCGGCAGCAGTACGTCAACGCGCACCACGGCGGTGATCCGCGCGATCCTGGCGTTGTCGCACTCGCTGGGCGTGGAGGTGGTGGCGGAGGGCATCGAGACCGAAGTGCAGCGCGATGCATTGGTGGCGATGGGGTGTGTGTATGGGCAGGGCTATCTGTTCGGACGGCCGCATCCGGAGGCGCACTGGATCAAATCCCACGATTGATCCAACTTCGATTGCTGCGCAACCCGGGCAACTTATGCTGGGTTGGTTTCATCAACCTGGCATGCCCTATCAACCAATGGCTGGGTTGATGAAGCCAACCCAGCCTACGCCTGGATCGAGTCGCGCGTTTGATCGGACTCCGGCAGCTTCGCTGTTGAAGAGCGTTCGCGCTGCGCGCTGCGGCGCGAGTCAAAGAAACGGAACCAAAGAAAAGGCTTTCCCCGATCACAGTGTTAAGCCGGTTTCATTGCCGAGGGGATTTTTCGACTCGCCATCCATGGCTCGATCGAAAAAACGGCGCACGTCCTACGCGCCGCCCTCCGGGTCTACGCGCATTGACCATCGATCACCGATAACAGTTCGCAGGGCGGAACCCGCACAGCGAAGTGCATTACAACAGCAAAGCTGGTCATTCCGCAGCATGTCTATCCGAGCCAGCTTCCATTCCGCCTAAGCAAGCAACCGAAATTCTGTGGTGAGCAATGTTTGCCTGACACATACGGCGGAAGCGACTGCGCCGATTCCACCCTACGACGTTATGTGCGCCGTCTGTTTTTTTGCCGAAGACATTTTTCAATCCTTCGGCTTCGCGCCTTCATCCGGATTGTCATATGTGTCGTGCGACTGGTCGCGTGGCGTTTCGCCCTGCTTGTAGAGTTCATGCGCGCGGCTGTTGCTGGGTTCGGTGTCCTCGTCGATCTGCGGCGGCTTGCGGCCCGGCTGCGGCTGCACAGCCGCATTGCCCTTGGGGTCTTCGCCGCGAGCGCGTTTTTCGTCGGCAACCTTCTTGTCCTGGCCAATATCGTGTTCGTCGGTCATTGCGCTGTCTCCGGATGGGGCTGACACGATCGCGCAACGCGTGATCAGACGACGTGAAATGGGGGCGAGGCGCAACGCAATCAGCGCCAACCCGGATCTGTTTTACAAAAACTGAACCGATCGTGCGGGCGGCGCGCTGGCCTGCATGTCTCACTCATCGAGCCCGTCCAATGTCGCAGCCCGCGACAACCATGTCCACCATCATTGCCTGCCTGCGCTACCGCGATGCCCTCGCCGCCATCGACTGGTTGTGCACGGCATTCGGTTTCCAGAAACATGCGGTCCATGCCGACGGCAACACCGTGCACCACGCGCAGCTGACCTACGGCAACGGCATGATCATGCTGGGTTCTGCCGACAACAGCAGCGAATGGGGCCGGCAGATCGTGCAACCCGACGACATCGGCATGCGCCACACGCAGAGCCCTTGCGTGATCGTCACCGATGCCGACGCGCATTACGCGCAAGCCAAGGCTGCCGGCGCGGTCATCGTCATGGACATCAGCGACCAGGACTACGGCGGCCGCGGTTACAGTTGTCGTGATCCTAAGGGCCACCTGTGGTGGTTCGGCAGCTACGATCCGTGGAAGGACTGACGCTTGGCGCGAAAAAAAACAACGTCGCAAGATCTCTTCTAGCCGCCGCCCGCACCGGTCGACGGCATCCGCGTCGGGATCGGTGGCTGGGTGTCCGTGCCTTGGCGCGACAATTTCTATCCGGCGGGACTGGTGCAACGGCGCGAGTTGGAATACGCCAGCCACCACGTCACCGCCATCGAGATCAACGACACGTACTACGGCGCGCAGAAAGCGGCGACGCATGCCAAGTGGCGCGATGAAACGCCGGAGGGCTTCATGTTCTCGGCCAATGCACCAAAACGCATCATTGCGTCGCAAGCGTTGTCGAAAGTCGGGGGCGCAGTCGATGAATTCGTCGGCGGCATCTCCGAACTCGGCACCAAACTCGGACCCATCGTCTGGCAGTTCGAGCAGGGACTTCACATCGATCGGGACGAATTCGAGGCGTTCATCGACTTGTTCCCGCACCAGAGTAACGGCCGTAAGTTGCGGCATGTGCTTGATGTGCG
>JAYTAY010000061.1:0-2100 GCA_043737255.1 Luteimonas sp. | reverse complement strand
TCATCGACAACAATTCCAGCGATGGCAGCTTCGAGATCATCCAGCGCCACGCCGCCACCGATCCGCGTGTGCGTTTTATTGCCAATCCCGACAACCCGGGATTCGCCGTCGCCTGCAACCAGGGGGCGGGGATGTGTGACACCGCGTGGTTGGCATTCGTCAATCCCGATTGTTTGGTGGAACAGGATTCGCTGCAGTGCATGCGCATGCATGCCATGCAGTTCGACGGCAATGCGCTGATCGGCGCCGATCTGGTCCACGAAAATGGCGAACGTGATGTCGCCGCGCGTCGTCGCGATCCTGATTTCGCAGCCATGCTGCGCTCGCGTGCAGCGTCGCAACTGGGTGTTCCGGTCGACGAAACTGTTTCACTGCAACATGTCGATGCGGTGTCCGGTGCATTGATGCTGCTGCCGCGCACGTTGTTCGATCGCATTGCTGGTTTCGACGAGCACTACCGGTTGCACGCGGAAGATCTGGACCTGTGTCGTCGTGCGCGCGCAACGGGAGCAATCGTCGCCGTCGCCAACGATGTCCGGGTCGTGCATGTGCGCGGCGTGTCCAGCCGCGATCGCCCGGTGTTCGTCGAATGGCACAAGCATCGTGGCCTGGCGCGCTATTTCCGCAAATTTGAAGCGTCGCAACGCAGCGTGTTCACCAGGCTCGCCGTCATCGCCGCGATCTGGCTACGTTTTCCAATCGCAGTAATGCGCGCCGCCGCCCGCATGCAGAAGCGCCCCACGGGCGCGATGAAGCTTCACCGGTAGAGCCTATCGCGCCCATGGGGCGCTCCTGCAAAATCAGCGGTAGCGGTTGATCTCGTCCCGCAAGGATTTCGTGGCCCTGGCCGCAGTCTCGGCGTAATCGTCGCCGCTGGACGCATACAAAATCGCGCGCGACGAGCTGACAATCACCCCGGTGCCATGCGCTGTCTTGCCGTTGCGGATCACGGCTTCGACATCACCCCCCTGCGCGCCGACACCCGGAATCAGAAGTGGCATGTCGCCGACGATGGCACGGACGTCCCCCAGCTCTTGAGGGAAAGTTGCCCCAACCACCAGGGCGCAGTTGTCGTGTTCGTTCCAGTCATTCGCGACCGTTTCCGCAACGCGCTGATACAGCGGTTTGCCACCGACATCGAGTTCCTGAAAATCCCGCGCGCCGGGATTCGACGTGTGGCACAGGATCACGACGCCCTTGTCGGTGCGATCGAGGAACGGCTGCATCGAATCGCGGCCAAGATAGGGATTGGCTGTGATCGCGTCGGCTCCGTAACGATCAAAGGCTTCGGCCGCGTAGTGCTGCGCCGTGTTGCCGATGTCGCCGCGCTTGGCGTCAAGGATCACAGGAATGCCCGGATGGCTTGCGTGAATGTGCGCGATGAGACGGACGAGTGCATCTTCAGCACCGTGCGCGGCGAAGTGCGCGATCTGTGGTTTGAAGCAGCAGACGTATTCGGCAGTGGCATCGACGATGTCGCGGCAGAAGGCAAAGATCGCATCGGGATCAGTGGCGAACTTCGCCGGAAATTTTGACGGCTCCGGATCGAGGCCGACGCAGACCAAGGAGTTTGCGTCGCGCCATCTGTTTTTCAGAGACTTAACAAAACTCATGTCGATGGCCTCGCGTTGTTTTTTCCGTCGTCATTTCCGTGAAGGCGGAAGCGATTTACAACAGCGTACCTGGTCAACCCGGTGACTTTGGCTTTTGGATTCGGCGAACAAAAATTAAACATCAACAGCAACCGCGCTGGATGGCCAGATCCCCTGGGCGCTTCCCGCTTTCGCGGGGGTGACGCAATGGCAAAACCGTGCGCTTCGCGCACGGGCCAATCAGTCACTTCAACGCCTTGAACCGCAACCGGTGCGGCTGCGCCCCTTCCTCGCCCAATCGCCGCCTCTTGTCCTCCTCGTACTCGCGGTAATTGCCCTGGAAAAACTCCACATGCGAATCGCCCTCGAACGACAGGATGTGCGTCGCAATGCGATCGAGGAACCAGCGGTCATGCGAGATCACGAACACGTTGCCGGGGAATTCCAGGATCGCGTCTTCCAGCGCGCGCAGGGTTTCGATGTCCAGATCGTTTGATGGCTCATCGAG
>JAYTAY010000060.1:0-2105 GCA_043737255.1 Luteimonas sp. | reverse complement strand
CACCGTCGCCATCTCCAGGCCGATGATGCCGCCGCCGACGACCAGCAAGGTCCTCGGTACTTCGGCGAGTTCGAGCGCGTCGGTCGAATCCATGACCCTCGGGTCGTCCCACGGAAAGCCGGGCAACTTCACCGGCTGCGAACCGGCGGCGATGATGCAGTGCTCGAAACGCAGCAGTTGCGGTTTGCCTTCCCCATCCACGATCTGAAGTTCGCTCGCGGAAACAAACGTCGCAGCACCTTGAACCACCCGCACCTTGCGCTGCTTGGCCATGCCGCTCAACCCCTTGCTGAACTGGCTGACGACCTTGTTCTTGTAGTCGCGGAGTTTGTCGAGCGTGATTTTCGGCTTGCCGAAGTCGACGCCATAGTCGCTGGCATGTGCGGCTTCGTCGATCACGACCGCTGCATGCAACAACGCCTTTGACGGAATGCAGCCGACGTTGAGGCAAACGCCGCCGAGTGCGGCGTAACGTTCGATCAGTACGGTGTCGAGACCGAGATCGGCGGCGCGGAAGGCGGCGGTGTAACCGCCGGGACCGGCGCCGATGACGACGGTGTTGCAGGTGATGTCGGCTTGCTTGCCGCTGGCTTCGGCAGGTTTGGGCGCGGGCGTGCCTTCTTGTTTTTCCGGAGAAGCCTGCACAACAACGGGGGCGGGTTTTCCGATCGCAGGAGACGACGAATCAAGAGCCGCACCCTCACCCGCCGCGCTGCGCGCGTCGGCCTCTCCCGCTGGCGGGAGAGGCGTTGCAGCACCGACGCCTTCAGCTTCAAGGGTCGCGACGACAGATCCTTCCGACAACTTGTCGCCGACCTTGACCTTCAATTCCTTGACCACGCCCGCAGCCGACGACGGCACTTCCATCGTTGCCTTGTCCGATTCCAGCGTGACCAGACTCTGGTCCTTGGCGACCGTATCGCCGACCGCGACCAGCACTTCGATCACCGGCACGTCGTCATAACCACCGATATCGGGAACCTTGATTTCAATCGTGGCCATTCGGGTTTCCTTCAATCGGTTCGTTACAAACAACTGGTGAATCCGGAATCCATTTCGTCATCCCAGCGCAAGCTGGGATCCATTTTGACCTTGGCGTTCACAGTGGAGAGCGAAGTCAAAATGGGTTCGAGCTTGCGCTGGAATGACGGTACGGGCTGATCGCCCATCCTCAGTCCATCACGGGAATTGATCGCCTACAACAACACACGCCTGAAATCCGCCAACACCTGCGCCAGATGGGCATTGAAGCGCGCCGCTTCCGCGCCGTCGATAACACGGTGGTCCCATGACAACGACAACGGCAGGATCAGCCGCGGCGCGAATTCTTTTCCATTCCACACGGGGCGTGTGCTGCTGCGGCAGACGCCGAGGATGGCGACTTCCGGCGCGTTGATGATCGGCGTGAAATAGGTGCCGCCGATGCCGCCGAGCGACGAGATCGAAAAACAACCGCCCTGCATCTGGTCGGGCTTGAGTTTGCCGTCGCGGGCGAGGCCCGCGAGTTCGCCCATTTCTTTTGCGATCTCGATGACGCCCTTGCGATCGGCATCGCGGATCACCGGCACCATCAAGCCGTTCGGCGTGTCCGCGGCGAAACCTATATGAAAATATTTCTTGAGGATTAGATTGTCGCCATCGAGGCTGGCGTTGAAGTTGGGGAATTTCTGCAACGCCGCGACGCAGGCCTTGACCAGGAAGGCGAGCATGGTGACTTTGGTGCCGGTGCCTGTCCCCGATTTGCCTTCGGCTTCCTTGTTGAGCTGCACGCGCAGCGCTTCCAGCTCGGTAATGTCGGCGTCTTCGTGGTTGGTGACGTGCGGGATGCTGACCCAGTTGCGATGCAGGTTGGCGCCGGTGAGTTTCTTGATGCGCGACAACGGCTTGCTTTCGACAGCGCCGAACTTGGCGAAATCGACCTTGGGCCACGGAATGATGTTGAAGCCGTCGGCAGATCCGCCATTGCCACCACTGCCGGCAATCACGCCCTTGACGAAGCCCTGCACGTCTTCCTTGCTGATGCGGCCGCCGCGCGCGGAGCCGGTGACCTGCGTCAAGTCGACACCAAGTTCGCGTGCGAACAGGCGCACGGCAGGGCTTGCGTA
>JAYTAY010000059.1:0-2111 GCA_043737255.1 Luteimonas sp. | reverse complement strand
CGGATAACGCCGGAACGGCCAATGGTCGCGCAACTGATGGCCCCACTTGTGGCCGATCCAGAAACTCAAGCCATCGCCGATGAAGGCGCCGAGCGCTGCACACACCAGGGCATACACGCCGTCGATGTGGCCGAGCCCGATCAATGCGCCGACCGCAAACAACATCGGCAGTGCCGGCACCATGATGCCCACCACGGCCAGTGCATCGCAGAATGCGATCAGTGCGATCAACAATCCCGCCGCCACGGGATGGGCGGTGATCCAGGCAATGGTGGTGTCGAACCAGGCACTCGGCATCGCCCGATTATAGGCAGCGATCCCGCGGCGGCGATGGCTTAGACTCGACGATCGATAGATTCGATGGCCGATCCGATGATGACATTGAGCGGCAAGACAGTGTTCATCACCGGCGCATCGCGCGGCATCGGACTGGCGATCGCGCTGCGCGCCGCGCGCGACGGCGCCAACATCGCGATCGCCGCAAAATCCGATGTGCGCAATCCGAAATTGCCCGGCACGATCCACGACGCGGCCAGAGCGGTCGAGGCGGCCGGCGGCGGTGCGTTGCCGTTGAAGTGCGACATCCGCGAGGAAGATCAATTGCGCGCCGCCGTGGCCGCCACGGTCGATGTCTTCGGCGGCATCGACATTCTGATCAACAATGCCAGCGCGATCTGGCTGCGGGGCGCACTCGACACGCCAATGAAGCGCTTCGACCTGATGCAGCAGGTCAACGCGCGCGGCAGCTTCCTGTGCGCGCAGGCCTGCCTGCCGCACCTGCTGCAGGCGCCCAACCCCCACATCCTGACGCTGGCGCCACCGCCCTCGCTGGATCCGAAATGGTGGGCGCCGCATACCGGTTACACGCTGGCCAAGATGGGGATGAGCTTCGTCACACTGGGCCTGGCCGGTGAATTCGGCCCGCAAGGCATTGCCGTCAATGCGCTGTGGCCACGCACCATCATCGCCACCGACGCAATCAACATGATCCCGGACGTCGATGCCGCGCGTTGCCGCAAGCCGGAGATCGTCGCCGACGCCGCACATGCAGTGCTGACACGATCCGCGCAGGGCTTCCACGGTCGCTTCCTGATCGATGAGGAAGTGTTGCGCGAGGCGGGCGTCAGTGATTTCTCACGTTACGCCGTCGATCCCGCGCAGCCGTTGCTGCCGGATCTGTTCCTCGATTGACCGCGCGGGGTCGAGGGATTTCTTTAGTAGCGCACCTGGGCGCGATGAGGCTCTACCGTTAATGCCCAATCGCGCCCAGGTGCGCTCCTACAAATAGCGGCGCCACCCTGTTAACACTTGGCCCGACAGTCGCATCCTGATGACAACGGGCAGGGAGCCGATGTGGACGAAGGTAGAACAACAGCGATGCTGGTGTTGGCGGCGCGCGGCGGCGATGCGGAGGCCGTGCGGTCGCTGTATGACCGTTTCGCACGCGTCGTGCATGGCGTGCTGCTGGGCTACGTGCAGCACGCCGATGCCGAAGACCTGACCCAGGATGTCTTCCAGACCGCATTGCAGCGTTTGTCCGAACTGCGCGAACCGGCCGCGTTTCCCGGCTGGTTGCTGCGCATCACCCGCAACGCCGCGTTGAATCGCGCAAGGCAGCCGCGCGCGCTTGAAGTTGATACATCGGCAATGGCCGACTGCAGCGCCGGTCCGGACACGCGACTGGAAGCGCAACACGCACTGGCTGCGATTCGCGGTTTGCCCGAGGCCTATCGCGAAACGCTGATGTTGCGCCTGGTCGAAGGTTTGAGCGGACCTGAAATCAGCGAACGCACCGGGCTGACGCCTGGCACGGTGCGCGTCAACCTGCATCGCGGCATGGGCATGCTGCGTCGCGCGCTCGGCGTCGATGCGACGCGGGAGGTGGAGGCATGAATATCGAAAAACGCCCCTTCGGCGACGATTACCTTTGGAATCGCAGTGGTCCCGTCGACCAACACGTTGCAGCACTGGAGCAATTGTTGGGGCCGTACGCCCTACGCGGGCAGGCCGCGCCGCAAATGACTGCGGACGATGCAAGTGTGGGAAGCGCTTCAGTCCCGACGCCTCAGTTGCGGGTGCGATTGCGCAGGTCCTGGCCACGTCTTGTTGCG
>JAYTAY010000058.1:0-2116 GCA_043737255.1 Luteimonas sp. | reverse complement strand
CAGCAGTCCGGTGGTGGTGACGGCGTTCACCGGTGCCGGATTCAACATGGTCAGGCATGTTGCATCACGCGCCAGTTGCAGCGCTTGCGTGATGGCATCCATCGGCGACTCCAGTTGCGCCAGCACCACGGCGGCCGCAGCGAGTGCATCGCGTTGCTGCAGGACGAACTGCGCCGACAGCGCCGCATTCGCGCCGGGACCAATGACGATGCTGTTGCGGCCTTGGTCATCGACGTAGATGCCGGCCGTTCCTGTGGGTTGATCGCTGCGCTCGTCGCGTAGGTCGACCCCGTCGGCCGTCGCGAGCATGCGCGCCTGCTGCGCGCCTACGTCATTACCAAGCGCACAGACGAACGTGGTCCGCGCACCGGCGCGAGCACTCGCAACAGCCTGGTTGAAGCCCTTGCCACCGGGGCCGGTGGAGTATTCACCACTCAGGGTTTCACCCGCTTGCGGCAGCGCCGTGCAGCGCCACACATGGTCGACATTGAAGGAGCCGACCACCACCACGCGCGCGTTCTGCGCCGGCATCGGGTCAGGGATTGTTGACGTCGGCGGGCCCGTGTTCGGGCACGAGCCGGTGCGGTTCGTGGCGGTGCTTGAACAACACTACGAATGCCACTGTCATCGCCAAAGCGTACAGCGCGAAGGCCGTCCAGATGCCGCGCCAGTCCTTGCTGCCGTCGACGCCCGTGTACCACAGGTCGATCGCGTAACCGGCCACCAGGCTGCCCAGCACCGCGCCGATGCCGTTGGTCATCAGCATGAAAAGACCCTGCGCGGACGCGCGGATGCGCGGGTCGCTCTGTTGCTCCACGAACAGCGAGCCGGAGATGTTGAAGAAGTCGAAGGCCATGCCGTAGACGATGCACGACAGCACGATCATCCACAGGCCCGGGCCCGGATCGCCGTACGCGAACAGGCCGAAGCGCAGGAACCAGGCCAGCATGCTGATCGTCATCACCGTCTTGATGCCGAAGCGCTTCAGGAAGAACGGGATGGCGAGGATGAACAGCGTTTCGGAGATCTGCGAGATCGACATGATGATCGCGGGGTATTTCACCGCGAGGCTGTCCTTGTACGCGGCCTGGCTGCCGAATTCGCCCAGGAAGGTGCCGCCATAGGCGTTGGTCAGCTGCAGTGCCGCACCCAGCAGCATCGCGAACACGAAGAACACCGCCATATTGCGGTCGCGGAACAACCGGAACGAAGACAACCCGAGCACGTCCACCAACGAGTGGCTTTCCAGCTGCGCCATGCGCGGCGGCGCCGGCGGCAGGGTGAAGGCATACAGGCCCAGCAGCAGTGAAGCGCCGGCGGCGATGTAGAACTGTCCGGCCGAGGTTTCCAGCTGCAACAGGCTGGTGGTCCACAAGGCGGCGATGAAACCGATCGTGCCCCAGACGCGGATCGGCGGGTAATCGCGGATAACGTCCTTGCCTCCGGACTTGAGTGCGTTGTAGGCGACTGCGATGGCCAGCGAGATCGTCGGCATGTAGCAGATCATGGTGGCTAGGATCAGCCAGAAGAACTGCTGCGGATCGTCAGCGGTCGGCAGCAGGCACAGCAGCGCCGCGCCGAAAATGTGCAGGATGCCGTACAGGCGCTCGGCATTGAACCAGCGGTCGGCGACGATGCCCATCAGCGCCGGCATGAACAGCGAAGCGATGCCCATGGTGGAAAAGATCGCGCCGAAACTCGTGCCGGACCAACCGCGATTCTCGAACCAGTAGCGGCCGATGGTGATCAGCCACGCGCCCCAGATGAAGAACTGCAGGAAGTTCATCACGATCAGGCGCAGCTTGATGCTCATGCCAGCGACTTCGCAGAAGTATCAGGCCGTGCAATGGACTGCCTGATGCTGCATGAGAAGAAGGCAATGCCAACACGCGCCGCAAGGTCCGGCCGGTCGAAGCCGACCCGCATCAATCCATTCATCCATTCACCCCTGATCCGCGCGTGGCGTTGTCGCTGCAGGGTAGGGCAGGCTGCCGATGGCGGCAACCGCGGTCATTCAATGCTCGCGTGCGATCACGCGATTACGGCCGCCGACCTTGGCTTGCCGCAACCGGCTGTCGGCGCGCTTGAGCAAAGTGGGCAAATCGTTGCCGTCGGT
>JAYTAY010000057.1:0-5147 GCA_043737255.1 Luteimonas sp. | reverse complement strand
TGGGTGCTCGCGTCATCACTTCGGCGATCGTGGTCGAACGCATGTCGATGCCGACATCGTCCAGCGTGCGGCGCAAGTCGCCATCGGTGTACAGCCCGAGCAGCCGGTCGTCGCCATCGACCACCGCCGTCATGCCCAGCCGCTTGCGGCTCATCTCCACCAGCGCTTCACTCAAGGTTGCGGTGTCGCGCACCTTGGGTACTTCATTACCGCGATGCATGACGTCGCGAATGTGCAGCAACAAGCGGCGACCCAGCGATCCGGCCGGATGTGAGCGCGCAAAATCCTCGGCGGTGAAGCCGCGGGCCTCGAGCAACGCGACCGCCAGCGCATCGCCCATCGCCAGCGCGGCAGTGGTGCTCGAAGTCGGTGCGAGGTCCAGCGGGCAGGCTTCGGCGGGCACGCTGACATCAAGGTGCACGTCGGCCTCGCGTGCCAGCGTCGATTGTGGCTTGCCGGTGAGCGCGATCAGCTTGTTGCCTTGCCGCCCGAGCACTGGCAGCAGCATCAGCAATTCTTCGGTTTCGCCCGAATACGACAGCGCCAGTACGATGTCCGCATCGGTGATCATGCCGAGGTCGCCATGCCCGGCTTCACCCGGATGCACGTAAAACGACGGCGTGCCGGTGGAAGCGAACGTTGCTGCGATCTTGCGCGCGACATGTCCGGATTTGCCCATGCCCAGACAGACCACGCGGCCCTGCGCAGCCAGGATCAAGCGACAGGCATCGGAGAAGGCACCATCGATGCGCGACGCGACGGCTTCCAGGCCACGCGCTTCGATCTCGATCACGCGACGACCGCTGGCGGCAAGGGTGTTGGAGTCGACCGTGCTGCAGTCGACCGTGATGGAGTCAATCGGGGGGGAAGAATCGTTCGCCATTTCGAAGAGGCCGGCTTTCCGCTAGGCTAATCGCTCGATTTTACGCGCATCGCCCTGCAAAAGCCCGCAGCGTGCGGGTCCCCCTGCAACAACAGTCCGCGTCATTGCTGCGGCTTTCCAGAAAAAACCATGACCCCAGACCTTATTCGCCAGATGATCGAAACCGGTCTCCCCGGTTCAAGCGCCACCGTATCCGGCGATGACGGCGTGCATTTCGAGGCGACGGTCGTCGCCGAGGCGTTCTGCGGGAAGTTGCCGCTGGCGCGCCACCGGATGGTGTACGCCACGCTCGGCGAGCGCATGGGCGGTGAAATCCATGCACTCGCATTGCGCACGCTCACGCCCGACGAAGCCGGACAAGCTCAACCAAGCGGATCGCGCTGATGCAGAAGATCGTCATCGAAGGCGGCATGCCGTTGCACGGCGATGTGCAGATTTCAGGCGCCAAGAACGCCGTGCTGCCGATCCTGTGCGCGACCTTGCTCGCCGATGGGCCGGTTGAAATCGGCAACGTGCCGCATCTGCACGATGTGGTCACGACAGCCAAATTGCTCGGCGAACTCGGCGCCGGCATCACCATTGATGAGGGCACGATCGGCAAAGGCAGTGGCATCGTCGTTGATCCGCGTAGCGTGCGCAGTCATGTCGCGCCGTATGAACTGGTCAAGACCATGCGCGCATCGATCCTGGTGCTTGGGCCGCTGCTGGCCAAATATGGTGCGGCGGAGGTGTCGCTGCCGGGCGGTTGCGCGATCGGATCGCGGCCGGTCGATCTGCACATCAAGGCGATGCAGGCGCTGGGCGCGGAGGTCACGGTCGAACACGGGTTCATCAAGGCCAGTGCAGCGCGGCTAAGGGGCGCGGTCGTGCGTTTCGATGTCGTCAGCGTCGGTGCCACCGAAAATGCGTTGATGGCTGCCTCGCTGGCCGCAGGCACGACGGTCATCGAAAACGCGGCGCTGGAGCCGGAGATCGTTGATCTCGCCGACTGCCTGATCGCATTGGGTGCCGATATCGAAGGTGCTGGTACATCGCACATCGTCATCCGCGGCGTTGAACGCCTGCATGGCGGGACGCACTCGGTGTTGCCTGATCGCATCGAGACAGGAACCTTCCTGGTGGCCGCGGCCATGACCGGCGGGCGCATCACCACGCTCAAGTCGCGGCCGGACACGTTGCACGCCGTGCTGGAACTATTGCGCGAAGCGGGCGCCGTGATCGAGGCGCAAGGCGATCGCATCACGCTCGACATGCAGGGGCGCCGACCGCGCGCGGTCAGCTTCAGCACCGCGCCGCATCCCGCGTTCCCAACCGACATGCAGGCGCAGTTCATGGCGATGAATTGCATCGCCGATGGCATCAGCACGATTGAGGAGACGATTTTTGAGAACCGCTTCATGCACGTGCAGGAATTGCAGCGTCTCGGTGCAGACATCCGCGTCGAGGGGCACACGGCGACCGTGCATGGTGTCGCGCAACTCAGTGGCGCGCCGGTGATGGCGACCGACTTGCGAGCATCGGCATCATTGATTCTTGCCGGTCTTGTTGCCGAGGGAGAAACGACTATCGACCGGATTTATCACCTGGACCGCGGCTACGAAAACATCGAGGAAAAACTCAGTGGTCTCGGTGCTCGTATCCGCCGCGTCAGCGCTTAAATTTGCAGGTGCCAATTCATACGCAAGCTTTTTGAAGTTAAGGGGGAGCGTGTGGATGAATTCGCACCTACATCACGTAGCGATCTGTGATTGGATCCTCAACGCATCGACTTGATCCGCAGATCAATCTCGTCCTTGCCGTTCTTGCGTTGCAGGATGCGCGCCGGTACAGGCAATCCCTCCACCACCCAGGCGATGGTTTCCTTGTTGCCGTCAGTGCGCGACACCTTGGTCGCGTTCTGCTGCTTGCCATCGACCGTGATCGCTTCCTTGCCGGCGACCTGGTAAGTCAATTGCTTGACCCGGCCGTCTTCGACCAGGCGGTAGTTGAGCGCCTTGCCGGCTGGAACATCACGTGCGAGCGCAAGATTCAACAGCATGGCGTCGAGGTCGCCGGCCTGCAGTTTCAGCGGCCCGGCGCGATCCGGTTTCACATCGCCGCTCCAGCGCGCTTCGCCCTTGGTCCAGTCGTAGGTTGCATTCTTGTTGACCCTCTTGATCAGCAGGTTCGTCGAATCCGTTCCCGACAGCGGGCGCCACTGGCCATTGCGTTCTTCAAAGGTGGTGCTCTGCGTCAGCTGTGCCAGGCTGTTCTTGATATTGAGCGTGTACTTCCAGCGATTGGTGCCCGTAGCGGTCAACGTCATCTGGCCATTGGCCTCCATGCCCATGAAGCTGGCCTGGTAATCCGCAGTGAACGGTTTGATCGCCAGTACGGGTGCGCACGCCAGCACCATCACTGCGGCGACGGCGATACGGCTCGCGAACGATGTCTTGATGGCCATGCTCAGTTGACTCCCTTGTATTCGACCAGGCGCAGATCGAGGCTGTCCTGCCCGTTCTCGCGCTGCAAAATTCGGATGGGCGTGGGGACGCCTGAGGCGACCCACAAAATCGTTTCTTCCGCGCCACTTTGCACGCGGTTGACGCGCATCGCGTTGTAGGCCAACTCATCGACAACCATGTTTTCCTGTTGCTCGGCAACCACGTAATCGTGGTTGCGCACGCGGCCATCGTCGACGAAGCGGTAATGAAGGGTCTTGCCCGGTTGCGCGTCGCGGATGATGGCAAGGTTGATCAGCAATCCGCTCATGTCGCCGTCCTGCAGCGCAATGACGCCCCTGCGTGTTTTCTTTATATCCCCCTGCCATCGCGCCGACTGCGTGCTCCAGTCGTAGATGCCGACATTCTTCCTGCCGGTGAACAGCGCGCGGCGAACCGTGCTCTGGCTCAGCGGGCGGTAGTTCTTTCCTGCGACATCGAACAACGTGCTCTGTTCGATGTTGATGCCGGTCAGACCCGCTAGCCCGCGCGTCCCGCGGATCCCGAGGTCGATGCGCCAACGCGCAGCGTCACTTTTTACCACCTGCATCGTTGCATCACCGACCGGTTTTCCGTTGCGGTACACCTGATAGGAGGCGACGAACGGCTCCAATGCCGACCCGTGCCCCGCAGACGCGAACAACATCAGGGACACGGCGGTGATGGAAAGGAAATGTTTCATCGGATTGGCAAACAGGGAATCGCGATCAGGCGAGATTGCCCGCGCAATCTAGGCGTAACGGCGTAAACAGTGGATGACCGTCGACAAGAATGGCTCCATCGCGTTCAGTCAGGCGTCCGGCGACAGTCACTTGCAGGGTAGCCAACAGCAAGGCGTGTTCGCGCGGCAGCAGGCGCGCCGCCAGCGTTTCCGGGCTGTCACCTGGCCGGACAGGAACCAGCACCTGCGCCACCACCGCGCCCGCATCCAGTTCAGGAATGACGAAGTGGACACTGGCGCCGTGCTCGGAGTCGCCCGCTTCAAGCGCGCGTGCGTGCGTGTGCAGCCCTCGGTATTTCGGAAGCAACGAAGGATGGATGTTCAGCAGACGGCCGCGAAAACGCTCGACGAACGCTGTGCTCAGGATGCGTAGATAGCCTGCGCAGACGATCCAGTCGGGCCTGCATGTATCGACTGCATCCGCCAGCTCGGCGTCGAAGGCTTCGCGGAACGGAAAGGACTTTGCATCGGCACTCCAGCGCAGGTTTTCCGCAACCCGTCGCAACGAGGTTGCCTTGGGTTTGTCGGAAAACACGCCGACGATGTCTGCATCCAGTGTGCCCGCACTGATCGCATCGAGCAGTGCCTGCAGGTTGCTGCCGCGGCCCGACGCGAGGATGGCGATGCGCGACATCAACCTCACCTTGCAGGAGCGCCCCATGGGCGCGATTGGGCATTGCCGGTAGAGCCACATCGCGCCCATGGGGCGCTCCTGCAAAAGACGTGGGGCATCATCCGATCCGAACGCGCTGTTCGCCGGTAGCCACCACCACTTCACCGATCCGCCGATGCGCAAGGCCGAGACGGCTCAGGTCGTTTTCAATCGCGGATGCTTGCGATGGCGGCACAACCAGCACGAAACCGACGCCGCAGTTGAACGTGCGCCACATTTCCTCGTTGGCCACCGCGCCTTCGCGCTGCAGCCAGTCGAACACCGGCGGCAACACGATCGTGTAGGCATCGATGTCGAGACCGAGGCCGTCTGGAATCACCCGGATGATGTTTTCGGTCAGTCCGCCGCCGGTGATGTGCGCCATCGCGTGGATGCCGCGATCGGTTTCAT